>JBGTCM010000278.1:0-6628 GCA_041748795.1 Pyrinomonadaceae bacterium | reverse complement strand
CGCCTTCGCGGATGCGGATTACGTCTTGATTGCCCAGGTCTTTGACAGCCAAAAGGCTTCAGAAAAAGGTGAGACACTGGATACACGAAAATTGATGGCCGACATTTCCCGGCATCAGAAGCCTGCGTTTGCATTTCCCGGGGCGCCGGAAATAATCGAGCACATCCTCCTGCAGCTCCGTGAGGGCGACGTGGTTGCCATCATGTCCAACGGCGGTTTCGGCGGAATTCATGAGAAGCTTCTGGACAGACTGAAAGGGAAAGCAGTTAGCGGGAGCGGTGAGCGGTGAGCAGTGGGCAGTGGGCAGTGAGCAGTGCGCAGAACATTATTAGTTTGGCACTAGAAGGACCTTGAAATTTCTCGTGGTTAGGAAGGCGGGCATGCCCCCGCTTCAGATCCGTGGCTATCAGCGCGCGGGGCTTGTCTAGCTTCCCTCATCGCGAGGCCGGCGAGTTTATACAATTACCCGGCAGCTTGAAGTCGTGATAACTTAACGCCTAAATACGGCAAACATTACGGAGGCGCGATGTCTGAACTGCTAGCAAAACGGCGACTGAAAAACCTGCTGCTCTTCATACCAAACATGTTCGTGCTGTGCGTCCGGCTACTCGCGGACTCCCGAGTGCCCACCACTGAACGCGCCCTGGTCGCCGGCGCAATCGTTTACGCCATCGTGCCGCTCGACTTGATCCCAGACATGCTGCCATTCGTCGGACAAATTGACGATGCATATCTCATCGCACTCTCTTTATTGCGTTTGATGGAGCGAACCGATCCAAAAATTGTGCGTGAACACTGGAAAGGCGGTGGCGACATCGTAGAGCTCGTCGGCGCCGCTGCGACTATGGCCGCGAAGTTTTTGCCGAAGCCGATCCGCAGAGTTCTGACATCGCGAGTTGAAGCTGCAAGTGGGTCGCCAAAACCACTGTTAGTCGCTCCACCTGAGCCCGAACAGCAGACTACAGAACCGAGCGCGGACCGGGGTCCCCAGCGGGGCAGCCCTGATGGGGTGGTGGATGCGACGGATGCTAAAGTGAACGTTGGGACGAGACAGTAGCCGAAGTGGAAAACCTGCTTGATACGGCAGGTGACTTTAGCATCCGGCGCTACCGCGCTCGGTTTGTAAAACTAAACCCGGCAGACTTGAAGTATGAATATTCTTGAACGCATTCGCCAGCGCGCGGCAGCTAAACCCCAGCACATAGTTTTGCCTGAGGGAAACGATCCGCGCACAGTGGTGGCCGCCGCTTCATGCGTGCGTGAGCGTTTGGCTCGAATCACATTGCTGGGCGATGAGGCGACGATTCGCGAAACGGCGCAACGTGAAGGCGTGGATCTGGGCGGCGTCGAAGTGGTGGACCACAGAAAGGCACCCGACTTCGAAAAGATGGTGTCGATGTTTCATGAGATGCGCCGCGCCAAAGGCTTGATGGCAGATGAAGCGCGCACCTTGGTTTCGGATCCCCTCTACTACGGAAACCTGATGGTGCGTATGGGTAAGGCCGACGGCTCGGTAGCCGGTGCGACCAATACGACGTCGCACACCGTCCGCGCCGCTTTGCATTGCATCGGCGTGCGTCCGGGTTTCAAGCTCGTCTCCAGTTTTTTCCTAATGGCTTTGCGAGACAGCAGCTTCGGACAGGACGGCGCGCTGATCTTCGCCGACTGTGGCGTAGTCATTGAACCTTCAGCCGCAGAGTTGGCGGAGATTGCGATTGCGTCGGCAGATTCATGTCAGGCGTTGCTGGGCGCAACGCCGCGAGTTGCGATGCTTTCCTTTTCTACAAAAGGCAGCGCCAAACATCGACTGGTCGATAAAGTAGTTGAGGCCACCAGGACCGCCAGGGCACGAGCGCCGCAACTTGAAATCGATGGGGAGTTGCAGGCAGATGCCGCATTGGTGCAGAGCGTCGCGCAGTCCAAGGCGCCGGGCTCCCCGCTGGGAGGCCGCGCCAACGTCTTAATCTTCCCCGATCTCCAGTCTGGGAACATCGCTTATAAACTCACTGAAAGGTTGGCGGGGGCGACCGCAATTGGACCAATCCTGCAGGGACTCGATAAACCTGCAAACGATCTCTCGCGCGGCTGCAAAGCCGAAGACATCGTTGACGCCGTGGCCATAACCGCTGTCCAGTCGCAAGCCCGCCAGTAAGACAGACATTCCTGTCTGTCACCGCTTGATATTCACGTCGTTGAGGATCGAGAGCAGGAGATTTTCCATTTGTCATTTTCGATTTTCCATTTTCCATTGTTCGGAATCAATCAGATAAGATGATCAAGTTCGAGTCCGGCAATGGCAAATGGAAAATGACAAATGAGAAATGGAAAATCTCGGAGCCTTTGTCGGCACGCCATCTTTCCATCGCCCGACCGAAAGACAGGAATGTCTGTCCTACTGGCAGGAAATCTGTTCTACAGGCAAACCAGCAACGCCCCCACGCGCATCAAACAGCGGCAATTCCCAATCTGAAAGGCGATGATTTTGTCCAAACGATCCGCACTGCTGTTTTCTCTCTTACTTTCACTCGCTGTCGCCATTTCCGCCCAAGCCCAGGGGAAACCAAAACCCAGCCCAACTCCGCCGATTGATGACGACGTTCCGGTAAAGGTATTCACTGAAGAGGTGCGGTTACCTGTAGTCGCAGTTGATCAATTCGGCCATTACGATCCAACAGTCGTTCCAGACGACATCCTTATCCTTGAGGATGGCGTGGCACAACAGATCGCAAGCGTGCGCCATATCCCCGCAAACGTCGTCCTGGTTCTCGATACCGGCGGCGAGCTGAGCGGACTCGGCGGATTTTCAAAGCGGACCAGCCTGACGCGAGATGTGGCGCTCGAGCTGTTGAGACGTCTCTCCGAAAACACTTCGGTTGCGGCTATGCAATTCAATAACTCCGTCACAGTGCTTCAACCATGGACCACTGATCGGCAAGGTGTTGTCAAAGTACTGAAAACTAAACTCTCTTCGGGCAAGCGCGCGCGTTTCGCTGATGCGGTGGCCGCAGCCGCCGAGCTTTTGAAAGATCGTCCGGAAGGAACCCGCCATGTAGTGTTTATCACCGACGGCGTAGACACACCGGGAGGCAAGATCGACAGGGCCCAGGCATTTAAGAAATTGGCGGCCACCAGGTCTACGGTGCACATCATCAGCTACACCGCATTAGTCAGGGAGAAGCCGGCCAAGCCTGCTGCCGCCGATGCCGTACGCCAAGTGCCAGTATCGCGCGATCCAATTTCCAGCAATGATCCCACTTTGCCCCCCGGCACAACTCGGAGCCCGGCTTACGTCGTGCACAGTATTACTTTTGACCCAGCGATGAAGCGGCAGCGAAAGGCGTACGAAGCAGACGTGAAAAAGAGCCAGCAAGTGCTCAAGACGTTGGCGGAAGAAACGGGGGGCCAGATCTTTTTGCCGATATCCGGCGAGCAGATGCTTGAGCAAGCCAGAGAAGCTGCGCGTGAGATTGGCTCCGAATATGTGGTCACTTACAGGCCAAAGCGCGCGCTTGCATTTTCAACTCCGGGAGAATACCGGAAGATTGAAGTTGCATCGCGGCGTGTTGGATTGAGTTTGCGTTCGCGGAGAGGTTATGTAGTGCCTTCACCGGCCGATGAAGGCAAGCGCTGAATTAATGCAGAAACCTAGTGGACCACGGCTTCAAACTGCGCCTCGATCATTTCGATCACGCGGGCAATATCGTCGCCATCTTCGTGCTTCATTAAAGACCTGGCGTGCAGTTCGGCCCAATCTTCCTTCGGCACCCGGTGAAACGCTTCGACCACTTTAGGGTCAAACTGCCTTCCGGCCCACTCATCAAGTTCTACAGCCGCTGCCTCGTAGGGCTTGCCCTTGCGATATACGCGATCGCTGGTCATAGCGTCGAAAGCATCGGCCACTGAAAATATTCGAGCACAAACATCGATCTCTTCGGCGCTCAAGCCAAGCGGATAACCCGTGCCGTCCCACTTTTCATGATGCTGGGCCACCACGCGTGCCGCGCCCTCCAGAAAGGTGATGCCGCGCAAAATCTGTTGTCCGTGTGCGGGATGTTGACGCATCAGTACCCACTCTTCTTCTGTGAGCTTCGCAGGCTTACGCAAAATCATATCGGGCACACCGATCTTACCAATGTCATGAAGCAGCGAGCCAAACTCGAGCGCCTTCATGCGCGCTTGATCGAGTCCATATTCTCGTCCCAATCGCAAGCTGTAAGTAACTACGCGCTCTGAGTGTCCATGCGTCTCCTGATCCCTGGTTTCCAGAGCAGCGGTCAGAGCCTTGAGCGTCGAGCGGTAAGCGTTTTCCAGTGAGTTCAAAGTTTTGTCGAGCTCTGCCGTTCGCTGTTCTACCAATTCTTCCAGATGGTCTTCGTAACGCTGCTTGGCAACAATCAGATCCTGATGGTCCAGCGCACGCTTCACGACCGCTTCCACCTGACGCAGGTCAAAGGGCTTCATCACATAATCAAAGGCCCCCAGTCGCAAAGCACCGATGGCGCTTTCGACTGTTTGTACGCCGCTGATCATGACTACTACCGCATTCGGAGCGAGGCTCTTCACGTGGGGAATCATATCCAGCCCACTCAACCCCGGCATGGTGATGTCGCTTACGACGAGGTCGAAATTGCTCTGACGTATTCGCTCGAGGGCCTCCTCAGCTGAGCCCGCCGTCGCGCATTCGTATTGACCTTCAAATAGGTCTGACAGGATCGCAGTGATCTCTGTCTCATCATCGACAAAAAGAATTCGCGAGCGGGGACTGTTTGACATTCTTAACTCCTGGGGGAATTTGAGCGGGGGATGGAACCGTGGAGAACTTTGACTCAAGACTTGTTTAGAGGGTTAGAGGGCACCTGGAAGTCTCACCCTCAAGGCAGGCAATTCTACAGATTTCGCAGAGGCGTGGCAAACATGTTTTTACACGGGCGTAAGCCCTTGGATTAGATAGGTTTGAGGCGAACTGCGACCGGGTATCGGAGGTCTGTGAGATTAGGCTGGAGTGCGCGCCCGCAGAACCCACGGAGCGGGCGCGCCTCGGGACCTCTTTAGATCCAGCTATTAATAGCGTGCGGGGCGACGTCGCTTACGAATGCCGTAGGTGTAAACGGCTGCACCGCCGCCACCTGCCAAGGCGCCAATTGCCGCGCCCTTCTTGCCCCCGGCAAGGCCGCCGATAACCGCGCCCGCACCTGCGCCGCCGGCCGTAGTCAACTTATCTCGATGCTTCTGCCAAAAGCTTCTCCCGTGTCGATGACCGTCTCCGATGCAGCTTGAATGGGTGTGCGTGGTATTGCTGTGGCGATGCCTAAACCTGCCGCACCTCTGTGCTGAAACTGGCACTTCCAGCATTACCAAAAACGTCAGTAATACCAGTATGGAAAGTAACTTCTTCATAGCTTCTTCCTTTCGACGCAAACGTCGTTACGGGAGAGAATCGGTTTTGTTCAGGGGGCTGGTTTGGAGGGAGGGGCTGATTCTACCACAATGGCAGAAGGGCCCCGAATGGGACCCGTAGGTAGTACTGGTGCAGTTTGATTTCAGGCATCAGTACAGAACCCAGGGCGGGAGCGCGTGATCCTTTAGGCTACTCAAGATGAAAGCAATTCGGCATTTTTAATGCTCGCCGCCTCCAGCATCCGGCGCTCCCGCGGTGGGTTCTGAAATTGGCTAGCGAAACTGCATCAGTACTAGGTAGGTAGTGGCTTAGTCTCCACTCTCGTGAAGCGATTTCAACAACGACCGAACAGCGCGAAGCGATCTCATTCACACCGGCGATAGGGAATCGGCAATGTACGACATGCTTCAACTTGTCGTCGCGATTCGCAACCGCAACCAACAAACTACAGAAGGTCTGATACAGTTCATTAATATTCGATGACCAACTTAATCAGAGATCCCTTCAGCTTGTCGTCGAGATTCGCAATACTCAAGCACTGATTAAAGAGATGGAATAGTACCCCCCCTCAAGGTTTCAAGTCATCAAGTTTCTTTTAATTATGCGGTCAAGAGTCTTGCGATCTATGTTCAAGAGTCGGGCGGCTGCCTGTTTATTTCCTTGTGAGTGGCAAAGGACTGTCTCAACATAAGCAGACTGAAATTCCGCGAGGTTGGGCCATTCCTTCTGTGATAATTTGACTTTTATGATTGCCTCCAAAAAAGGTTCGATTTCATCAGATGGAATGCCGTGGTCGCGGGCCAACCGCCTGATGCTTTCTATAACCGAAGGCCATACGCCGATTGTGCGGATATCGGGCTGAGGTAGTTCGCGGTGAGGTTTCCAAGGCATAGAGGCTCCTCGTTTAGGGAGGTTGTGAAGATAGAAAAGTGCGGCACGAAAACTAATCTGAGAATCAAATAGGATTTATAAACTTAATGGCAGGGTTGCGCAATCAAAAGCGCGCGAGCTTGAGGCGTTTGTCGGGAATGAAACTCTTGGACTCGGTTTGGACACGATTTCGAGAGATGGGCTGATTTATTCCGGAATGCGTAGAGGTGTGGTGCCGGAGGTCGGACTCGAACCGACATGAGTGTGACCTCGCCAGATTTTGAGTCTGGTGCGTATACCAATTTCGCCACTCCGGCGTAGCAGGGGAAAGATGATAAAGCGAGTATGCCGGAATCGCAA
>JBGTCM010000277.1:0-4230 GCA_041748795.1 Pyrinomonadaceae bacterium | reverse complement strand
GTTGAGGTGAAGTCAGTTGAGGCATTGGCTCCAATTCATGAGGCTCAACTAATAACTTACCTTCGTCTGGGTGGATGGAGGTTGGGTCTCCTGATCAATTTCAACGTGGTCTTGCTTAAAGATGGAATTAGAAGAAGAATTATGGGTTATGAAGACCAAGCCGTAGATAGTCATTGAGCCGTCTGAGCATCAGGTTCAACTCTCTGTGCAACCTCTGTGTGCTCTGTGTCTCCGTGGTGGCTGACCGTCACTAGAATCATCGATGATGAGTTCACACAAAATATTCAGAGCAGTCTTACTATTAGTGCCGGTCGCGATTGTCTCCGTCTTCGTTTTTCGCGCATCGTCTCAGTCGATCCCAGTTGCTGCAAGGGAACCAAATATTCCATCTGCCCGTCCCGGTAGTTTCACAATCACAAATCTTCAAACCCAACCGACGCCAGCGCGTCTTGAAGGCTGTGTCACCTGCCACGGTCAGATCGAGCCGATGCATAAATACGGCTCCACCGGCACGCTGGAAAAACTAAATGGCGACAAAGACGCCGTCCTCCTCACCTGTACCGCCTGTCACGGCGGTAACCCTGTCCCACGTAAGTCCAGCGATAATTCAAACGACGAACGAATCAAAAACGAAGCACACGTCCGTCCAAGATTTCCTGAGGAATGGAAACGTAACGGCAAGTACACCGGCGCCAACCCGGAACGGACCAACACACTACTTGCCCGCGAGAGTTGGGAGTTTGTTCGCTTTATTAATCCCGGCGATCTACGCGTTGTCGACAAGACCTGCACTGGTTCTAACTGCCACAACCCGCACGTGAAAAACGTCGCGCGGAGCATGATGGCCCACGGCGCGATGCTTTGGGGCGCAGCTCTCTACAACAATGGCGGATTTCCTTTGAAAGATGTTCGCTACGGCGAAAGCTACAACGAAGACGGCGCACCCCAAACACTAATCCAGTCACCGAAACCCACCTACGAGGAACGCCGCACGAAAGGTCTCCTCGAATTTCTCGATCCCATACCGCGTTGGGAAATTGCGCAGCCAGGCAATGTCCTGCGTGTGTTTGAAAGAGGCGGCAGGCGGCGCCTCGAAGTGGGGCTGCCGGATAAAGAAGAGGAGCCCGGTAAACCAGACAAGGGACTCAGTCCGCGTGGCTTTGGTACCAATCAGCGCACCGACCCGGTTTATCTGGGTTTGCAGAAGACGCGCCTGCTTGATCCCACTTTGAATTTTCTTGGCACCAACGATCATCCAGGCGACTACAGATCGTCAGGCTGCACTGCATGCCACGTTATTTACGCGAACGATCGCGACCCGTCGCATTCAGCCTTCTACGAGTCCGCGGGAAACCTTGGTTTTTCCAAGACGGCCGATCCTAACATTCCTAAAAACGTTTCCGGTCATCCCATCAAGCATCAGTTCACCAACCAGATTCCCACCTCGCAGTGCATGGTCTGTCACATGCACCCCGGCACAAATATGGTCGCGAGTTATCTCGGCATGACCTGGTGGGACAATGAGTCTGACGGCGACAAGATGTATCCAAAGAATCAGCGCACTCCATCGGCGGAAGAGGAACGGGCGAAGCTCGACCGCAACCCGGAAGCAGCAAGCGTGCGCGGCCTGTGGTCCGATCTCGAGTTCCTGGCCCAAACCGGAACGACGAAGTTCAATGCCGGACTAAGGAACACGCAGTTTGGCGATTCTCACGGTCATGGCTGGCTGTTTCGCAAAGTCTACAAGCGGGATCGCAAAGGCAACCTGCTCGACGCTGACGACAAACTCGTCTCCGCCGCTGATCCGGATAAGTTTAAAAAGGCTGTCCATCTCAACGATATCCATCTCGAGAAAGGTATGCACTGCGTAGATTGCCACTTCCGCCAGGACGCGCATGGCGATGGGAATCTCTACAACGAACCGCGCGCGGCAATTGAAATTGCTTGCGAGGATTGCCATGGCTCGATTCGCGCGAAAGCGACTTTGGTTACGTCGGGCCGGGCGGCACGCGTTGTGGCAGAAGCCGGTAAGCCGCCCGTTGTTGGGCGAAACCTCCTCCGCGGTTTCCAAACGCGTGATGTAGACGGCGGCAAGGTGAATGTGTTTCAGCGCAACACCCGAGACCGCAAGAAAAAGGACGAGAGCGGAAACGACATTGAGCTGAAGACCGGCGACATTATTCAGAACTCGCTGGTCGTACCCGGTCGTTGGTGGCGCGTGCCCCAAACTCTCGAGACGATCACACCCGGCTCAACCGACTACAACGAGAAATCGCGTTACTCAAAGACCATCCGCAAAGACAACGCGACCTGGGGCGAATTGCCGAAGGATGACAGTGGGCTCGCGCATCGCGACAAAGACATGACCTGCGTCGCATGTCACTCGTCCTGGGTGACGAGTTGTTTCGGTTGCCACCTTTCGATGGAAGCCAATCGCAAGATGCCAAACCGGCACAACGAAGGCGGCGACTCACGCAACTTCACTCAGTACAATTTCCAGGTCTTACGCGACGATGTCTTTATGCTGGGCCGCGACGGCACAGTGACAGGAAACCGCGTGGCCCCTGTGCGCTCGTCCTCTGCCGTGCTCGTCAGCTCGCAAAACCAAAATCGCGAGTGGATCTACTCACAGCAGCAGACTACGTCCGCCGAAGGCTTTGCCGGACAGGCCTTCAACACCCACATTCCGCACACGGTCCGGTCAAAAGAAACCAAGGCCTGTTCGGATTGTCACGTCTCAACTAACAACGACAACAATGCCTGGCTGGCCCAACTACTCCTGCAGGGGACTAACTTCGTCAACTTCATGGGCCGTTTTGTTTACGTCGCCGCCGGCCATTCCCTCGATGCAGTTGTGGCGACGGAGCGTGGCGAACCGCAAGCAGTTTACGGAAGCACGCTTCATCGCATTGCCTACCCGGACAGCTACGCAAAGTTTGTTAAAGAGGGAAGTGAGCTCAAGACTTTTTACGAACATCTCGGAAACCCAAGTGTGTTGCAGGTGCAACTGCGCGGCGAATACGCGTACGTGGCCGCGGGTGAAGGGGGTCTGCGCGTTTACGATGTGGCCCAGATCGATCAGAAGGGATTTTCCGAACGAATTGTGACGGCGCCAGTTTCGCGGTTTGGACAGAAGTTCTGGGTAAAAACTAAATACGCGACGGCTATTGCTTCGCCCACGACACTCGCGGTGGATCCGGCACGCTGGCGTATGAAGGCAGACGGCTCAATGATCGATCCTGAAAGCGCTAGCAAGTTGACCGGCGAGGAGCGCAAACAACTGGTCAATGAAGAGCAGCCGATTCATCCGCTGTATGCCTATCTTTACGTCGTTGATAAATACGAAGGGTTAGTTCTGGTGAATGCGGCGACGCTGCTCGACGGCGATCCGCTGAACAATTACCTGCGACGCGCGCTTGATCCGAAGAAGTTTGCCAATGGAGCGTTTAATCCGAGCGGCGCGCTAAACGATGCGAACAACATCACCATTGCAGGCACGTATGCTTACGTCACGACCGGGCAGGGTTTGGTCGTTATAGATCTCGATGATCCGCTTAACCCCAGGATCGCTAAACGAATCGGATCGGATGAACTCCGCAATCCACGCGCGATTGCGATCCAGTTTCGCTACGGCTTTGTAGTTGATGATGACGGATTAAAGGTGATTGATGTAACTGAGCCGGATGAGCCGAAGCTCGTGAAAGGCGCGTTGGTTCCACTGGCGCATGCGCATGATGTTTATGTGGCTCGAACCTACGCCTACGTTGCGAATGGCGCGGATGGGATTGCGATCGTCGATGTGGAACGTCCGGCCGCGCCTCGACTTGATCAAGTCTACAACGCTGACGGCAAACTAAACGACGTGCATCAGGTGAAGGTTGCGATGACTAACGCCAGCCTGTTTGCTTATGTTGCCGATGGAAAGAATGGTTTGCGCATACTGCAGTTGACTTCGCCGGAAACGATGCCCGAATACGCAGGGTTTAGTCCGCGTCCTAAGCCTGTGTTGATCGCGACGTTCAAGACTAAAGGCGAGGCTCTGGCGATTTCCAAACCGCTGGATCGCGATCGCGCGGTGGATGAAAGCGGCAATCAGATCTCGGTGTTTGGGCGTCGCGGCGCCCGGCCGTTTAATTTTGACGAGATAATGAAGTTACTACGGACCAACGACGGCAAGGGTGATTGGTTTACCGTAAGCGACACGCCGCCGCCGAAGAGTATTAGCCGCAG
>JBGTCM010000276.1:0-7754 GCA_041748795.1 Pyrinomonadaceae bacterium | reverse complement strand
CGTACCCCCTGACCGGGACATGCAAACAAAGGAAGCACGAAATCTTCGGGCGCCAGCCTCGTCTCCCGCACCAGGTCGCGCAAGGCTTCAGTCCTTCGCAAGCGTCGCGGACGATGAATTAAATCAGTCACTGAAAGTTTTCTCTCCTAAGGTAAAGCAAACTGTTAGTTTGCTTCTCTAGTAGGACAGACATTCCTGTCTGTCTCCCCGTACCCAAGGTGAACGACAGACAGGCAGGAATGCCTGTCCTACTACCAGCGGTGGTAAGCGGGATGGCCCGGCTTAACCGCTACAAACGTGCCACGGCAGGTCGCCGTTACCTTATCATGTGCGAACAACTCGCCTTCGACTATCGCCTTATCATCAGTTGATTCAACTACTCGCGCTGCGAGACGGATAGGCTGGTCCGTCGGTGTTGGTCGCTTGAGTGTTATCGTGTAGTCGGCAGTTACAGTGCAAGGCGGTTTATCCAAACCGTTCCGTTTCATCAGGTGATGAGCAGCAGTCCAGTTGCAATGGCAATCGAGTAACGTACCGATGATGCCGCCGCTAAGCATTCCCGGAAAGGCCTCATACTCAGTCGCAGGCTGCCACTTGGCAGCAACCTCGTCGCCGTTTGCGAAGCTGCGTACGTGAAGTCCCATGTCATTCGCGGGCCCACACCCGAAACATTTCAGGTTGGGAGCGAATGTCTCCTGGATACTTTTTTCAGGCATAGCTCTTCCGGCCGGCCGGTTATCTATAAAAGTCTTAATTCGGTTTTTTCGATTATAATCGTTAGCAGTCACCGTGCAACCCAGGTGTTCTTTATGCCAGATGCGACTCCTTGGAGTGCGCCGCCTTGTCGGCGCTTTGGCCCGCTGCGACCTGTCGCAGCTTCCTTAAAATGCGTACTGTGAAATCGTAGGCTGTTCTTCAGCGAAGATCGCGGCGTCAAGCCGCCGCAGGCCAAAGCGCCGACAAGGCGGCGCACTCCAAGGAGTCGCATTTGACCAAAGAGAACACGGAGATTGCACAGAGAAATTCCATCAACGCTGGAGGATCCATTTGAAATTCACCAGAACCACTTCTGTTTTTATTATTACGCTCCTTCTAAGCTCCTTGTTCTTAGCGGGCCACGCACACGCAACTCGTCAACACGGATTCAATGTTCCGCAATACGAGCAGTTTCATGATGTGCTTCATCCTTTGGAACATGAGGCGCTCCCGAACAAGGACTTCCGACGTATTAGAAACAAAGCGCCCGAGCTAATCAGACGCGGAAAAGCGATTGTAGCGGTGGGTGTACCGGCGGGAACAAATGAGCAACGGAAGGCAGAGTTTGCCAGCGAACTCAAAAAGTTTGATAAAGCCCTGTCGAAATTACGCACTGACGCACGCAAGGGCTCCAATACCAAACTTAGGGCATCGTATAGCGCCGTTCATGATTCCTTCGAAATGTTGGCAGCGATGCTGCCGAGAGGATGAGACGATTGCCGATTGTCGATTTCCAATTGCCAATTGGCTTCTGACTAAGCGGTAAATTGACAATGGGCAATTGGCAATTGGCAATGGAATGACCCACCCGCTACCCAAGTTGAGAAAAAATACAATCCGTTTAGAATGCGGACTTGTCCGCTCGTTGACAGACCAGACAAGTGGCCTATTCGTGGGGAATTGACTTGCGTGAAGAGCGGACAAGTCCGCATTCTAAACGAACCTCTTGACGACTTTCTACGGCGTCGGTACTGACGTCGGGATGTTTTGAGTAACGAATGTTTGAGATCGAGACGAAGAGCCTGACCAAGCAGTTTGGCCGTTTGTTGGCGGTCAACGATCTCAGTCTTCAGATTCCGAAAGGAACCATATTCGGGTTCCTCGGGCCTAACGGATCAGGTAAGTCGACTACCGTCAAAATGCTCACGGGACTGTTGACTCCGACGGATGGCGACGCCCTGATTTCCGGGTCCTCTATTCTTGAATCTCCCCTGGAGGTCAAGAAGAAGATTGGCGTGCTGCCTGAAGAACTGGCCCTCTTCGATGCACTCACCATTTGGGAACACCTGATGTTAAGTGGTCCCGTCTATGGTTTGAGCAAAAAGGAAACGGAAAAGCGCGCGGCAGAATTGCTGGACTTTCTCGACCTCGCCTCCAGTCGTCATACTTACGTTGAGCAGGCGTCTTATGGCATGCGCAAGAAATGTTCGTTGGCCATGGCGTTGCTTCACAACCCCTCCGTCCTGTTCCTGGACGAACCATTTGAAGGCATCGATCCGGTCGCCTCGCGAAACATCAAGGACCTGTTGCTGTTGATGTCGGAGAAGGGTGTCACCATCTTTCTCACTTCGCACATCCTCGAAGTCGTTGAGCGGCTGGTCACCGAGTTTGCCATCATCGTCGCCGGCGAAGTTGTCTGCACACAAACTGTGGCTGAGACGCTTCGCTCAGGTGAAACTCTCGAGGAACTCTTCTTCAAACACGTGGTGAGGGGCAAGGTAGGAGACCTGGAGTGGATCGGGTAAAGACTATTCTTGGTTACGAGTGGCGTGCCTATTGGCGGCGCTTTTCGCGGGCTGGTTTACGCGCCGGTAATCAGGGAGTCCTCCTGATACTCTCCGTTTATATTGCGTTCAAATACCTGCAACTGCTGTTAACGGCCTCAGCGAATGTTGAAAAAGGAAATCCGAAACTGCTGGTCCAGCTCCTGGGAGCTATCTTCCTTGTGTGGTTGTTTCCAGTTGCAGGCAGTGCGCGCCAGACGTTTGGTTCGCGTAAATGGCTGCATCTGCCGCTCTCGCTTAAGGAACGCTTCACAATCAGGGCACTCTCGCTGCTGATTCCGCCGTCAGCGTGGCTGGTAGTCCTCGGCTCGCTCGCGATCTGCTATCCATTGGCCCATACGCGAAACCCCGTCGCGGGAATAGTTGCAGGTTTGTTTTTCATCGCGATGGCGTGGTTAACCGGTCTGACGATTTCTCACCTATTAAGTTTCGTCGCCTGGAGAAGGTTGTTGTGGATTGCTGCGCTGGGATTGTTGACCGTTGCCGGCTTACACGTCATCCGTAGAGGAACGACAAACGCGTTATTGTCTTTAGAGTTCGTTCCCGCGACGCTGGTTTCTCGCGCTGCCATGGGAGTCGGAGGAGCCGCTACTGAATGGACCACGATGCTGGTTTCGATAATCACGCTTGGACTACTTGCTTTGGCTGCCGGTTTGGCCGCGTTGTGGTCGCTAAAGAAGAGCCTGGAAGTCGTTCCTCAAATCTCGTCCCAGCGGGCTCTGGTCGTTCCTGCCGGCGTCTTGCCCGGCCGCCTTGGCGGTTTGGTAGGGAAAGACATCCGGTATTTTCTCCGGTTGCTCGATACCTATTTGGGGTTGGCGGCCGGAATTCTGGGTTGCGTCTATTTAGCCGTTGCCGATGCTCCATCCGCCGGAGTTTTCTGGTCTTTCATCGTAGCCACTTTTTTTGGCAACGCTGCCCTGGCATTCAACAGCTTCGGCCTCGATGACCGCGCCGGGCTGGATCGCTACACGTTGCTGCCACTCAGTGGCAGAGCCATCTTGCTGAGCAAGAATCTCGCGTACCTGGTGATCGTTCTGGCCCAGATACTGCCGATGCTGTTCATCGCGGGATGGAAACTAGGAGTTGTTACCAGCGCGCTTGGACTTGTTCAAGCAGCCGCGCTTGGGGGTGCGTACCTTACGTGGGGCAACTGGATGTCCGTTAACCACCCATTGAAAATGCAATTCTTCCGCTTTGCTAATTCTGGAGCCGCCTTGGTCGACGAAATGGGAGGAATTTTCTTCGGCAGCCTGCCGGGCATCGCTCTGATCTTCTTGTGGCAATCACGAGGCACTGGAGCGGTTGGTGCTACAGCGCTAATAATCCTATTTACAGGTGGATTGTATTTTCTGTCGGTCAAACGATTTGGAAATCGCTTTGAGCAGAACAGAGAACGCATTGTGACAGCGCTGTCATGACGAAACCCCGTTTAGATGGCGGACTTGTCCGCCCTTTGCGTTACCTCGATAACGGGGTGCACAAGTGCACCATGTAAACGGGTTCGTTTGCCCGGGTTCGTTTGCCCGGGTTCGTTTGTCCGTCTCTGTCTGTAATCTGTGAAAATCTGCCTAGTCCGCGGATTCACTTCTCGTCGAGTTTCCTTCCGGCGTTCAAATTATCGAAATTAAGAATCGCGTTGAAGACGAGGAAATAGCTTCCTCTTGTCTGGCCGCGCCAAATCGGGTTATTGGAAAACAGCACAACGTGGCCCTGTCCTGATGGCACGTCGACGATCATCGCGTGTTGAGCGATCTCGTCGCCGCCATCTAATAGACCAGAGACAAACAGATCCTTGGTGTCGGCATAACGAAAGACCACGCGCGGCCGCATCGCTGGTGGAATGACATTAATCCCGTTGCGCCGCTGCTCGTCGGTTAATGGTAAGGCTTGCCAGACCTCAGCTGTAGGTCTTTCAGGCACTTCGACGGGTGGCCGCCCCTGCGGTATGTCTGGATCGTCAGGAGAGCCTCTTCCAGTTGTCCTCGACTCCGATCGTTGTCGTCCACCGCGCCCGCCGGCCATATTGCTCACGTTGAAAATCGGGCCGTTAAAAGTGTAGATCGCCAACGAGTCACCATAACCGTAGGCAATTGGGCTTGTGTTGTCGACAACCTTAGAGCGCAGAACCACGCCGATGGCCTTCAGCCGTTGCGAGCGGGCGATTGACAGCCCCGGCGTATAACCCGCATTCACCGCCAATTCGGCTGTATCCATCACGCCAATAAAAAGTCCGCCATCCTGTGTAAACTTTTTCAGATTCATTAGCCCTGCATAACCGAGTCCCGGACGCATGTCGTCTGTCGAATCGATCTTTCCAATATTTGGCGTGACGGGAGTTGTTTTCCAGGGAAGCGCGTTTCCAAACATCGGCACGCCGTTGATTATGCGTTCAGTTCCCGCCCCGACCGGAGCAAAGATAATCACGTCGTACTTGCGACGCAGCTCGGCGTCGCGCGCAACATCCTGCGTGCTGATATAGGCATAAGGAACGCCGAGTTGGTCCAAAGCTATTCGCCACCAACCCTCGTCCTGCGTGCTTAGCCAGGTGTGCATCAGGGCAACACGCGGCGCTTTTACCGGATGCGTTTTAACTACCGGGGGCGCATCAACCGCATAAACCTGCACACCAAGATTCGCCGCTGTTTGCTGAAGCTCCGAAGCCCCAACCCGGCGCATGATGAACGATCCGCGATTGAATTTGCGCCCGGCTGCTTCAAAAGGCTCTTCTGCCGCTTCCACTGCCGCATCCTTAAAACGATAACGAAGTGTTACCAGCGCATTGTCGGCATTGTGGTTGATGAGATACACCGAGCCGCTGCCGTTGATCCCCCCGGTCGCGCGCACGTCGCCATTGATGCGTTCCATTGGCGCAGTCAACACACTCGCATCGGTAACACGGACCACCTGTACATTTCCCAACTCGCCCATGGTCCAGCCGGTGTCGTCGTAAACGTTCTGCTGGGGATCATTGGGGGCCCAGTATTGATAATCCAGGAGTGCATCGGCGATACGGCTGTATGGCTGGTCCATGCGCACTATGTAACTGCCGGCCGGGAATTGCCGGTCTTCTGTCATACGTATGGCAACCGGCCCTGCAGGGGAGGCACTCGGCGATGGAGATGGAGATGCAGAGGCTGCCGGAGCTGGCTTCTTCTTTGCTTTGATCGAAACGGTGAACGGCGCCGTCGCGCGATAAACCTCGCAGCCTTGTCCCTGGAGCGTGCGAAGCAAATCCGCCTGGCTGCCTAAGCGGGGATCGTCACCGGGGAAAACATAAGCAGCCGGTCCTTCGTTCTTTGGTTTTTCTATTGAACGCTTGCCCTTGAGATAAAAGTTTTTCAGAAATAGTTTGGTGTTATTACTGAAGTAGTGGAGCGTCGTCAGGAGAGCGGTCTGTTGATAGTTGTTATTGTTGCGCTGCGACCATTTTGCTTTTGGCAGCGGTGGATTCTGGCGAAACCACGTGCGCTGATATTCGCCTGGTGAAAGAGTCCGCTCGACAGTGTCGGCCCCGGCATTTCCAAAGGTCTCGTACAAGCGGCTGATGCCGTTATGGGTGGCCGCAATAAACATCAGATAGCCTGGTGACCAGGTATCGAAGTTTCCATGGGCAAACACCCCGGGCATGCCAAACTTGGTCATCTCGGAGACGTTGTTCCAGCCAATCATCTGCCATTCGTCAGTCAGGATCGGATCGACCCAGGCGTTATACGGGCCATCGCCGACGGTGTTGTCGTAAAGATAAGGAACAGATTCGTGCAGGTCGTGGAGCACGATCGCTTTCCAGCCGATGTAAGTGTTGAGGATGTTGCGGGTCAGTTTGAGCGAGAGCCCGATAGCGTCGCGATTGTTGTCGTGGGCCACGTAATGACCCCAATAGACCAGTGGAGGCCAGTTTGATTTAGGGTTTGCCAGATGCCAGTTGTAGATATCGACGGCGCGGTTTCGACCGTCAACTTCCGCCACCGGGGTTATGAGTGTAACTACATTGTCGCGAATACTCTTGACGTAAGCACTGTCGTCAACAGCGAGACGGTACGCGAGCTCCATTAGGGCGGTTGGTGAACCTGTCTCAGTCGAGTGAAGTGATCCTGTGATGTAGTAGACGGGGAACGACTCGGCGACGATTTTGTCGGCTTCATCGTCGTTGAGACTGATCGTTCGTGGGTCTGCAAGTTTAGCGAGCCGCGCGCGGTTTTCGTCCAAACGCTCCAGCAGGGTCTCGGAAGCAACAGCGACCGCGATCATCTCCCGGCCTTCTTCCGTAGTCCCAATTGAGAAGACTTTTACCCGCGGGCTCGCCTTCTCGAGCAGGCGCATGTAGCGATGCACGTCCTCGGCGTAAGGTAGTTTGCCGGGCGCGCCGGCAACGTCGCCGAGCACCTCCTTCGGCGTCGGAACGCGAGTCGAAGCTGGCAGATAATCGGTTAAAGGCGAATTAAAAAATGTCTCGGTGGTGTATTCGCGAATCTTCTTTGTGTATTCCTCATCGATGGGCTGGTTCGGATCGCGACCGGGTTTTACCTGGGCAGCGGCAACAGCGCTTATGCCAATCATGAGTAAAGACAGAGCGACCCCACGGAAGATTAGACGAGTCATTTGGTTGTTTCCCCTGATGACAGAATCACGGTTGTAAGATCCATTTAGAAGAGTAGAAGCTTTTAAGCCAAACGCACGGGCAAGTCAAATTTTTGTAGCAGGCAGGGATTTGCACACCTCTGAGCTCGAAAAGAATCCGGGCCACCTCTCAGGTTGGGAAGGGGAAGCTTCTAGTTGGGCAAACAGTGGAAGTACTTAACGGCACAAGCTAGCAGTTCAGAGTTCAACCTTTAGGTTGGTTTCACGCACGCAAGCTCAAGGAGTGACTTCAAATAGTTAGAGGTTGGGAAGAGGGGCATGCCCCCGCGTAAGGATCGATGCAACTGACGAGCGGAATTAATCATGTCCGGCCCCAAGCTATTTTCTTTGATTGTTAAGGAAGGTTTAGCTCCGCTCGTCAAGAGCCATCGATCTTTAGGCGGGGGCATGCCCCTCTTCCCAACCTCTAACTATTCCAAATCATTCCTTGAGCTGATACCGCAAGGTGGTGCTGACCTTATAACGCTGTGAGCCTTTCACGCGGCTGTCTGTTGCGGAAAGAGATCCGCGAGTGCCTGGCGCGCTAACGATTCCCATTCTTTCCCGCTTGGTGCCCATTCGAAACTTTCGTAG
>JBGTCM010000275.1:0-7908 GCA_041748795.1 Pyrinomonadaceae bacterium | reverse complement strand
GAAGTGGAAGTGGGGGGCGATGGTGTGTTCGAAGAGTTGAATCAGTAAATATCCGGCCAGGAGAAGTGTCATCGCGCCAATAACGGCTTCAGCCGCAGCCTTGCCCTCAAGGTTCGCTGTCCAAATAACAAAGGTCTCGGGAATGATTTCGATGAAGATTGCTGCCAGCATGAAGCCAGCGCCTAGAGCCACCAGATACTTCAGTAAGCGCTCTCCGAAACGGTGCGCGCCGGCACTAATAAGCACGAATCCACCCAGGACATTCGCGCCGGCCGCGAGCAGGCCAAACAAGAGAAGCCCGAAAAATCCTACCGAATCCAGATTCATTCAGTTGTTAATAGAATAGGAGAGTTTTGGCCGAAACATCGCGCCAATATACATCAATGACCCACCACTGCCTATTCGCGAGTTAAGCCAAAAGCCACAGACTGATGGCTAAAAGTCTGAACTCCCCGACGTGCTTCACAGTTCCAAGTTCCGGCTTGCTTCGTCAGGCCACCGCTTGGAGGCATAACTCCAAGATGACGCCACAAACGAGATTTCAAAGCAGGTCAAACCGCAGGAGCAATGTCCCCGAGGGGCCTACAATAGGCGAACAGTAAGTTTGGCCTCTTCGCTAAAGATCGCGAAAAACCTAAGGATAATGTAGGATTTTCTATTGACACTCAAAATGATGGAGCGTAGTATCCGGCGGTGGGTGGTCAGAAGTGGTCGGAAGTGGGTCCAACCTCGTAGCGAACCCGATCATGAGTAACTTTTCCTGGATGGCCACCCGCCAAACTCATTTGACCGGAAAATCATATGCTGCGGGGAAACTACCCGGCCCGGATAGATGCAAAGGGGCGGCTAAAGGTGCCGACTCCCTTCCGTCGCCTGATCGACGAAAAGCATGGCGGCGAATTCTACATAACAAGTCTTACCGGTGACAATGTTCGTATTTACCCGCTTCCTGAATGGGAGTCGATAGAGCAGCGCCTTTCACTTTTGCCGACGATGGATCCGGCCCGGCGCAAGTTCCTTGACAGAACGAACTACTACGGACAGCAGGCTTCGATCGATGGACAGGGCCGCCTCCTGGTTCATCCACTTCTGCGGAAAGCAGCAGGTGTGATGGGCGACGTCGCGGTTTTGGGGTATTTGACATACCTGGAGGTTTGGGAGCTCGACGTCTTTAAGGCCCGTCTTCTGGCAGACCCTTATACAGAGGAAGACGAGGCGGCGATCGCAAAGCTGGGGATTTGAGGGCTGTGACAAGTAACAAGTGACAAGTGACAAGCAAGAGAAAGACATCGGCGAATACTTACTTGTCACCTGTCTCTTGTAACTTGTCACCAGTAGATTGTTCTTTGAACGAGATCACGGGGCGGTGGTGATGGCTGCGCCTTTGGGGGGCATGGGCGCGCCCCATCGCCCCGTGCTGTTACGAGAAACAATTAAATTCCTCGAGCCCGAGCGAGGTGGATTGTTTGTCGACTGCACGGTGGGCCTCGGTGGGCATACCGAGGCAATTCTGGAATCCGCAACCGATACACGGGTTATCGGAATCGATCGCGACCAGGAGGCACTGGACTCGGCGAATGAGCGGTTAAGCCGTTTCGGCTCGCGCTTTCGTCCAGTTCACGCGAACTATCAGGAAATTGGTCGCGTTCTGGAAGAGCTTGCCGAACCGATGCCAAATGGGATCCTGGCGGACCTCGGTGTCTCGTCTTTACAGTTTGACTCGCCGACCAGGGGGTTTAGTTTTCGGTTTGACGCACCACTTGACATGCGGATGGATCCCGACAGCGGGCAGGAAACCGCAGCTGATCTTCTGTTGCGATTGCCGGAAGATGAAATAGCAGCAATCATTTTTAGATTTGGCGAAGAGAGAAACTCACGCCGCATCGCCAAGTGGATAGTTGAGAGTCGCGAACAAGGGAAGCCGATCACAACGACAAAAGAACTGGCCGACCTGGTGGCCCGAGCAGCGGCATCAGGTAAGCGATGGCAAATCCATCCGGCTACCCGAACTTTCCAAGCTTTACGCATTGCTGTCAATCATGAGCTTGAAGGTTTAGGCCGATTCGTCGAAACAGCAGTCGATCTTTTACAACCCGATGGACGTTTCGCTGTCATAAGTTTTCACTCCCTTGAGGACCGGATAGTTAAACAGGAGCTTCGCCGTTTGTCAGGCTATTGCGACTGCGGATCCCGGAGCCGGGCGCCCGTAGTTGTTTGCACTTGCGGAGCGCGAAACGCCGTCGAAATACTTACGAAGCGTCCAGTCGTCCCAGACGCCCAGGAAGTCGATGCGAATCCCCGATCGCGCAGCGCAAAGTTGCGCGCTTGTCGCAAACTTTGAGATCTCATTCCCGATTGAGATTTCAATTTGAGATCTGATCTCATAAATATAACCAGACCCCGGAGTTCCCCGCATGAGAAGAGTTCCCTCGAAACAGCGCAACGCCAGGATTTATCATGATCGCGACGTGCGAGCCTTCCACCGTCTCGCGCTCTTGCTGTTATGTGGTTTGTTTCTGGCCGGCGGCTTCGTCTTCGCGGCGCAACAGCATTTCGCCGCCGTGCAGTTTGGTTATAAGAGCGAAGGCCTACGCCGTGAGCGCGAAAAACTAATTCAGGAGCAACAGCATTTGAAGCTGATGAGGGAGCAGGCATTTGCCCCGGCCCGACTTGAATCTGAAGCGCGCGAACTTGGTCTCAAGCCTTTAGCGGCCGGCCAACTCGAAACTCAGAAGGCCGGCAGACAAAGCCAACTCGCGGTTGCCCCGGCTTTGCTCAATCCTTCCGCGACGTTTCAGCGTTAATTAGAGTTGGTCAGCTCGCTGACGTGCCGCTGTTCGGGGGACGAGTGCTCGTCCTCACGGGAGTCACTAGAAGGGATGTAACAAGGAATGTTGGCGCGCCGTTCCGGTCAGTCACAACCACACCCCGACGTTTCGATTCGCCGCACGATTTTTGTTGCGGCTTTCGTCGTTTTTTGGATGCTCGCCATTAGTGTCCGGCTTGTCTACCTGCAGGTCTCAAGTCACGAAAGTCTGATCCAGCGCGCACAGCTGCAGCAGCAGGACTCGGTCGAGAGCAGTCCGCAGAGAGGGCCACTTCTCGACCGGCAGGAACGCGAGTTGGCTCGCAGCATTGACACGATTTCCGTTTCGATCGCCCCCGATGAATTCGACAAGAGTGACGATCGAGCGCTCGGCGAGATCGATTGCACGGCGAGTTTAATCGGGCCGGTCCTGGGAATTGATCGCCGAAGTCTATTCGATCGCATTGTCGATGCGCGAAAGAGTGGGCGACGTTTCATGTGGGTCGCGCGACGGTTGGCGCCTGAACAGGCGTTGCAAGTCGAAGCCCTGCAACTGCCGGCGGTCCACACTCGGAAAGAGCCGAAGCGTTTTTATCCGCATGGATCGTTGGCTGCGAATGTGCTCGGGTATGTGGGTTTGGATGGAAACGGATTGGCTGGAATTGAACAGGTCTACAACGAAAAGATCGTTGGTGAACCCGGGAAAATATTCATCGAGAGAGATTCGAGAGGACGCGCATACGAAAGCACCGAAGTTCCAGGCCGGGTTGGTCAAACAATTATTCTGACCGTCGATCAAAGTATTCAGTATCAAGCTGAAGCCGCGTTGACTAATGCAGTCGCTCAAGCGAGGGCCAAGTCCGGAACTGCAATAGTCCTGGATCCTCGAACTGGCGAAATTTTGGCGTTAGCAAACGCGCCCACGTTTGATCCAAACAATGTCGGCGCCGCAACTCCAGACCAGAGAGCCAACTGGGCGCTACAGAATATTTATGAGCCTGGCTCCACCTTCAAAGTAGTCGCTTTCGCGGCGGCACTGGAAAAGGGTTTGGCAAAGCCAAACGAGATGATTGACTGTCAAATGGGTTCAATCACCGTGGCGAAAAGAGTGATTCGCGATCACACGCCATTCGGAGCGCTTACGCTTACCGAAGCCCTGGCCAAGTCGAGTAACGTTGCTGCTATCAAGTTGGGACTGCGCGTGGGTGATCCCACGATGCATGAATACATTAGTCGTTTTGGATTTGGCGCTCGAACAGGAGTCGAATTACCCGGCGAAACCGCCGGCATATTTCATCCTCTGAAGCGCTGGCAGCCATCATCGATCGGGTCGGTGGCAATTGGACAGGAAATCGGAGTAACACCATTGCAAATGGCCGCCGCGTTTGGCGCTCTGGCAAACGACGGCATCCGAGTGGCGCCACATTTGGTACGCGAGATTAGAAACGACGAAGGTGCAACCGTCTATCGCCCAAATCCGGAACGGCGCAGAGTGATAAGCAAAGAGACCGCATCCTTGTTAAAAGGCATGCTTGAAAGCGTAACTGTTAACGGCACTGCGAAGCTGGCGCAGTTGGATGGCTACTCAGCCGCTGGTAAGACCGGCACCGCGCAAAAAATTGATCCGAAGACAAAAACTTATTCGCTGACGAAGCACGTGGCCTCTTTCGTGGGTTTCGCTCCGGTAAATAATCCGGCGGTAGTCATTATCGTAGTCATTGATGAGCCGATGGGTGCATACCATGGGGGTGACGTCGCTGCGCCTGTATTCCACCAAATCGCGGAAAAAATACTCCCGGAGATGGGAGTAATGCCCGACACGGATTTCAAAGAACCCAACGAACTGATCGCCGCAAACCTTCAACCGACAGAACAGTCCACGAAGCTACGCGAACAGGAAGCGCGGGAGGAGCAATATCGAGCCGCGACTTTGCCGACGGTTGCCGCGCGCAACAGCCGCGGCGCAGAAGTCGTTTATGCGGTAGCTACAAGCAAAGCGATCCTCATGCCCGACTTGCGCGGACAGAGCGTGAGGGATGTGGCGCGTTCGTGCGCCCAACTGGGCCTGCAGGTTGAAGCGCATGGCGAAGGCAGAGTTGTTCGCCAAGTGCCGGAACCGGGCGTGGAGTTGCGACCTGGACAGACTATTTATGTTGACTTTGGGAGACGCCAATGAACGTAGGCCGTTGAACCAATTTGGAGTGCGGCGGCTTGACCGCTTTCGAATCCCCGCGTGCACTTATGCCGACGGAAAGCGGCGTCAAGCCGCCGCACTCCAAAGTAAACAAATTCACGGAGCTGCTAAATGAACCCCCATTCACTGCTCAGGGACGAGTTCTTTGGAATCGGATTCAATACCCATCGCGCGAGGCGCGAAGCGGAACCTGTATTAAAAGACCGGGTAACGGCGTGCAGGAAGCGAGCGCGGCTCCACCGCACAATGCAGAAGTCGACCAGGGTTCGCAATCAATCTGACGAGGTATTTTTGGAGCCGGATTCTGCGGCGTCTCAAGCTCGCCAGTATACTGAGGAGTATTCGGCGGCGATTGCCGGGAGATTGGTTGAGGAGCAAGAGGTCGGCATAACGTGAATGTACGCGAGGCTGCGATTTTTATGGGCGCCGGAGCCGATCAGGCAGGGCCCGAGTTGTTTGACAAAGAAATTACCGATTATTCCATCGATTCGAGGTCGGTTAACGCGGGCGAGCTTTTCTTCGCATTGTCCCAGGAAGACTACGCCCGCGCCGGATTCAACGGAGAGTTTGCCGATGGTCACGAATTCATCGAAGACGCATTTCGTCGTGGCGCAATCGCGGGAGTAGCGCGCGTTGAGCGGGTAAACGGCGATCCACGTCTCCAGCCTTTTAAGGATCGGCTGCTTTTTGTTGACGATGCGATTGCCGCGCTTCAGACACTGGCCCATGGCGTCTACGAAGTGTGGGCCAAACCGGTCGTCGGTATTACCGGTAGTGCCGGCAAGACTACGGCCAAGGAATTAACTGCGCATTTGCTGGCGAGCGCTGGCCGTCGCGTGTTGAAGAGCGAGCGAAACTACAACAACGGTCTGGGTTTGCCGCTGTCGGTGTTGCGCATGGTCAGCGAAGGACGATCGCCCGATGACTTCGATCTGGCGGTGCTCGAAATGGGAATGTCATCACCAACTCACGAGATTCAGCGACTCTGCCGTATCACTCCTCCTGACGTTGGCGTTGAATTGATGGTGGCGCCCGTGCATCTCGAACATTTGGGAAGCATGGAAAACATCGCCGCTGCCAAGGCGGAACTGATCGAGGGTCTGAAGCCGAACGGAATTGCGGTGCTGAACGCGGATGACGAGTGGGTGATGAAGATGCGCACGAAGCATCAGGGGCGCACAATTACCTTTGGCATCGAGAATCCAGCAGACGTCGCGGCAACGGAGATCGACACGGGTCACCTGGGTTTGATCCAGTTTCGTTTGCGGACTCCTTTGGGAGAAGCTCCAGCAACGTTGCCCATGAGCGGACGGCACAATTTGATGAACGCTTTGGCGGCGGCGGCGGTGGCCACCTGCTTTGAGGTGCAGCCGGAGCAGATTGCAGCGGCTTTGAGCACCGCAACTCCGCCGAAGATGCGTGGTGAGGTTCTTCATTTCGCCGCCGGTTTTAGAGTGATCGACGACTCCTACAATTCTAATCCGCGCTCGCTGCTAAACATGGTGCGGACGATGACTGAGCCGGGGAAGACGTCGAAGCGACGGATTGTGGTCGCTGGGGAAATGTTGGAGCTGGGACCAGACGCGCCGTCGCTTCACCGCGAAACGGGACGCGAAATAGCTGATGCCGGGATTGACGTGCTTTGGGGGGTTAGGGGTTTGGCGCAAGAGATTGTCGCAGGCGCACAGGAAGCGGGGATGAAACAAACCGCGTACTTTGAGTCTTCGGAGGAAGCCGCCGGCGCGCTGAGGCAGGAAGTCAAAGAGGGCGATCTCGTGCTCATAAAAGGTTCTCGAGGTGTAGCGACAGACAAGATCGTCAAGGTGCTTCGCGAACGTTTTCCTTTGGCCGGAGAAGACGCGTAGTAGGACAGACTTCCAGTCTGTCTATTCACGCGAGTTGGAAGGTTGAATCAATCGGGCCTGGTCCCGAGAGCCGGCAGGCAGCAATGCCTGTCCTACTGTTAAGAGCTGCGAATGATCTATTACGTCCTATACGAACTGATCTTCCACCATTTCAAGGACAAAGAATGGTATCTGGTCAAGGCCCTTAATGTTTTTCAGTACGTCACGTTTCGAACTGCCTACGCGTCTATCACTGCGCTGCTGCTTTCGTTGGTCTTTGGCGGCAAGTTAATTGAGGCGCTACGCAGATGGAACATCGGACAGCAGATTCGCGAGGAAGGCCCTCAAGCCCACATGGCCAAACGCGGCACGCCGACCATGGGCGGAGTGCTGATTGTGGGCGCCGTAACTGTCAGCACGTTGCTGTGGGCCAAGCTCTCCAGTGTTTACGTGTGGACGGTTGTGATTGCGACGTTGCTGTTTGGGGCCATCGGTTTCGCCGACGACTACCTCAAGATGGCCAGGCGTAAAAGCCTTGGGTTAACCGGAAAACAAAAGCTTCTTGGTCAGTTGCTGGTGGCTATCGGCGTGTGGGCCGTGCTGTTCGTGCTCACAAAATATTTTGCGAGCGACTATTCATGGAATGTGAGTATCCCGTTTGTAAAGGCGACCGCATCGCCGACGGGAATCAGCTTTATCGGGCCGATTCTCTATTTGATATTCATCATCATCGTTCTGTTGGGATTCTCGAACGCGGTGAATCTGACAGATGGATTGGATGGGCTGGCAATCAGCGTCACCTTTATCGCCATGACCGCGCTGACTGCATTGACTTATCTGAGCAGCGACGCTCGCTGGGCCAGTTATCTTGATCTGACGCACAGGCCGGAAGCCGCGGAGTTGACAGTCTTCTGTGGGGCCATGGCTGGGGCTAGTTTGGGTTTCCTCTGGTACAACGCACCGCCGGCGGAAGTTTTTATGGGCGACGTTGGCAGCCTTGCCATAGGAGGCGCGCTTGGCACGGTCGCAGTGCTGACTAAACAGGAATTCATGCTGCTGATGGT
>JBGTCM010000274.1:0-5468 GCA_041748795.1 Pyrinomonadaceae bacterium | reverse complement strand
GTGATAAAAAGCGAGTGGCGTTCCCTGAATGGTATCGCCCGAATCGACTAGCACGACGTTGGGGGTTTCCTTGCGTACGCGCTTAATCAGAGTGGCGACTTTAGCCAGCCCGCGATTGTCAGGTTTGTTGGTGTAGTAATCGAGCGGGTAGATGTTGCCGTGGAGGTCGGTTGTGCCAAGCACCACAATGTGAACCCGACGGGCACGAGCTCTTTGTGCGGCAACTGGAAGAGTCGCCAACAACAGTGCCAGCGCGATTAAGACTGAGGTGACTATGTTTCTATTTGGTTTCATATTTAAATCTCTCGCCAGGTTTTTGTTTCGGATCTCTCCAACCAGTCCGCGAAAGCGGACGAATGATAATATCCAGCACTTTGAGTGCATTCCGATTATCAGCGCCAAAGGCGCGAAATGTAATAGTCTGGGCCAACGGCCCAGGTCGACGCAATAAATGCTGCTGAGCGCTGAAGGCGCGAAATCATTTGGAGGGAACACAAGGATTTCTTGTTCACACTTCCTATTTCGCGCCTTCAGCGCTTCAAGAAAATACCGCGACCTCCACCTAGGGCGTTGCCCTAGGCTATTACATTTCGCGCCGTTGGCGCTGAGACCCGGTACAATCTTTTTAATCCGCCACGTTACTACCGACCGCTTGATTCACAAACACTTCCGCGGCGGGGATTCCGCGAATTGTAACCTCATGTACCTTCCTGAAATTCGTATTGATCACGGTCAGCTTATCGCGATTCTCGAAATACGTCCGGCCACGCTGGACAATAAAGTAAGCCGGCCCGGAGATCTGGGCCGGATCAAAATCGGGCGACGATATCGCTTTGGATATCAGATCTGTTCGTCCAAACCGCTCGAGATAATACCGCGTCACCGCCGGTGTTTCATGCGCGATGGTCGCGCCCGGGGGAGCGGTATCGCAGACAAACTTGATCGCTTCGCGTAAACCATCGTCATAAAACTCGTCGTGCGGGAAAAAGTATCCAACGTGATTCGCGCCAATTGCATTGGTGTATAGCGCATAGTGTGGCGTCGCTGAATACACCGACCAGGCAGGCAGTCCAATAAACAAAAGGACCGCAACCGCCGTTACGATCGCGCGGGATGAGTTTGTCGAGTTCAAACGGCCTATCGCAAATTTCACGATTGCCACCACGCCGATTGCTGCCAGCATGTAAATAAACGGCATCAGCGATAGCGTGTAGCGCAGCCACTTCGCTCCCATCAGTGAATAAGGAACAATCCAAAACAGAAACATGAAAAGGACAAATGCATGCCCCGGATGGCGCCGGTTCTTTAGCGATACAAAGAAGCCGACGAGAAAAGCAGCCAGCACTGTCAACGGAATCTTTATGGCCATGAACACGAGATAGAAATAGATTGGGGTGCCCCAGAAAGGCGTGCGCGAAACGTTGTTTCTGTAAAGTTGATCGGCAAAAAGATAACCGGAATGGACCAGGAGTTTTTCGCCCATGTAGGAATTCAAATATTCCCAGACAGGCGGCATCAGAATCGATGGGTTGGCAATTAGAAAAGCAGCCAGCAGCGCCACGTAAAAAATCAGTGAAGTCTTTCCGGCCGGCTCGCCGGGCACGCGTTTTTTCACGCGAACATAGTGATGATAGAGCGAGTTGAGACCGAGGTAATGTGGGAAGTATTTCGAAGCCAGCATCAGACCGAATAAAATTCCGCTGAGCAGGTAGTAGCGGCTCCTTGTCTTAGCGTTGCGCGTGTCAGTCTGCTTCGCACGCAAATAAAAGTAACAGGCGAACAGCATGAAGAAGACGAGCAGGGTGTCTTCTTTACCGACGCGATTGATAGTGATCGCATTTACGCCTGCAGTCCAAAACCCCGCCGCCAGTAATCCCGTCCAACGATCGAAGAAGGCTGCCGTAAGGAGGAAAAGCGGCAGGATGGTCAACGCCCCGAAGATGGCGTTTGGTATTCTAAACAGCACTTCATCACTATCCTGGCCGAGTGCCCGTCCAACTTTCACCGTTGCGAAGATAATAGCTTTCATCAGCATCGGATGCTCGGCATTGGCCGTGATGTCGCCCTTTTCATAAGCGCGTATGGCGTCAACCTTGTTCACCTCATCTTCAGCGAAGCCGATGGAATCAAGCTTGGTGATACGAAAGCATAGACCAAAAGCGAGAAGTACAATCAGCCCGAAGATGACGGTGCTGTCGAACTTTACCCCGGCGCCTTCGGAGTAGTCTGAGATGGATTCGGGTTCGATCTCTTGGGCCAAGATAATGGGCCTTTCAAACGGTCAACGTATGTTAGCCCGAAACTGTTACAGATTTCTGCGCATGAATTAGTCCAAAGTCCAATGTCCACGGTCCGGGGGCGGGTAGTTCAGAGTTGAAGCTTCAGCTTGCGTCGCCTTTGGCCAAGAACAATCTAAAGATTGAACTCTGAACTTCGCGCCCTCGCCCTGGACTTTGGACATTGGACATTGGACTTTGGACTTTGGACTAAATGTCTTATCGTTAGCACACTCATGGACAATCTGGTTGTCTCCAATATTCGACAGCGGCCCATCCGCACTCTAGTCAGCGTCGCCGGCGTCGCGCTGGGCGTTTGTCTCGTCATGCTTTTCACCGGGCTCGCACGCGGCATGTCCAACGATTTGCAGCGGCGCGCTTCCAACCTGCGCGCGGAAATTATTTTCACCCGACCGGGCTCGATGCAACTGACGGCGTCTACGGCCAACCTTAGCACCAAGTATGTTGAAATGCTGAAACAAATCGACGGCGTCGAGGAAGCGATGCCAGTGATCAGGCACGTGTTTCAGGGCAACCGCGGGTTTGGGTTCGAACAGATCGAAGGCGTGGAGTGGGACACGTTTGCCAGGGTCAATCAGTTGCAAATTGTCGACGGCAAGCACCCGCAGGCAAACGACGAAATAGTTATCGACGCTACGAAGTCTCGCAACAACAATCTCGGCGTCGGCGACTCGATTCAACTCTTTGGCGGCAAGCCTTATCGCATTGCCGGAATTTACACTCCGGAGTCCGGTGCTCGCGTAAAGATGACGCTGGCTGCATTGCAGGATGCGCTTGAATCGCCGGGGCGTGCGTCATACATCCTGGTCAAGGTTCGCAACCCCGATGAGCAACTCGAGGTAGCCAAACGGATTGATGCCGCTCTTCCCGGTAACAAGATCCAATTCACACGCGATCTGTTTACTAGCCTGGAAAAGACGATTCCTTACCTGGGAATATTCTTGCGCATACTGGTCGGGTTGGCAGCGATAGTGAGTGCACTGGTAGTGATGCTGGCGATGTATACGACGATCACGGAGCGTACGCGCGAGATTGGAATCCTCAAGGCGCTCGGCGCGCCGCGACGTTACATTGTTTACATCATCGAATCAGAAGCGCTGTTGATTAGTGTGGTGGGGTTAGTCGCAGGCTTCCTGGTATCGTTTGCCGCGGGCTATCTGATTCACCGCATCTACGGTCTCTTCTTTGAGTTTAGTTGGGGCTGGGCCCTGACCGCCGCGACTATAGGGATTTTAGGTGGAGCCCTGGGCTCCCTCTATCCGGCACTTCGCGCTTCCAACCTCGATGCAGTCAGCGCTCTCGCGTACGAATAAGTCCAAAGTCCAATGTCCAATGTCTCAGTTAATGTCGAAACGTCTAAAGTTTGTGGGGCGACCAGGAATAGTTAGAGGTTGGGAAGGAGGGCATGCCCCCGCTCTTCGGTTGATTAGCGCTTCTACAAAATTGAACTCGACTTGCTCCGACTTCCGCTGGTTACGACGGCCCAATTTTTTACAGCGATCAACCTGCGAGAGGAAGAGCGGGGGCATGCCCTCCTTCCCAACCTCTAACTATTTACAGTCGCCCCACAAGCTTTAGACATTGGACTTTGGACATTGGACTAGTCCGGACTTTGGACTAGTTCGCCGTCTTCTTCCATGACCTTATTCACGTTCATTGGTGACAATCCTCTACGGACCATCAGGGCTACACCCACCGAGGTCCAGAAAATGTCGCGCGACTTACGAATTATAGCCAGCGTCACGCCCACTCCTTGAGTCAGGCCGAGGACCTTCGTCACCATGCCGCTGCCACCCTCATCAACACCCAGTCGGAACGGCACAAATTTAAACACCACGTTGATGATGCGGTTAACCGATTCGAGGATGAACGCCGCCAGCAGGGTTGGCGCTATCACACTAATGAACGACAGTGTCGTATAGATTTCCAGCACGCCTGCCAGGTGGAAACAAACCTCGAGCAAGAAGATCGGGATAAACAGCCGTTTGTTTCTAATGTAGAAACCATAAATGCGATCTTCGAGGGTTCGCGCTCGCGGAACTACCTTTTCAGCTCTTTTGAGCCCTCGTCTCCCCAAAAACGATAGTGCACCGCTAAGGAATTTCCATTGTTTGTAAATAACCAAATACCCAAGGGGCGCAACGGACGCTGTTATCACGAGGGCGCCGATGGCCGCGTAGCGCAAGCCGCTCGGTAACGGAAAGCTAAGCAACAGGGTCGCGGTGCCGGAGAAAATAAACAACACCACCGAGAGGCTATAGAAAATATTTTCCAGTGCGATGGCAGACAGGCCGGCCATCAGCGGGACCTTATGTCGCGCAAAGACAGCCTTGGATGGCTCGGAGACAGCCATACTGATAAACGGGATGATGTTTCCCAGCGCGTCTCCCATCAGTCGGGCGGCAAACGCGTCGCGAAACCGAAGCTTGTAAGGCGCTTCAAAACACTTGGTCCATGCGAGCGCCCGGACCATGTGACGAATCGAAGAAATTGCGATAACCAGAACATAAGCGGCGCCGAGTCGCTTGATGCCGTCCAGGATCTGATTGACTCCTGCCTTTCTCACAAAGTAAGCAAAAAGCAGCAAGCCCAGCAGCGCGAAGAGGATTCCCAGCGGTGCGAACTTTCGGGACGAAGTGCGTTTCTGTGTAGGCTCGTTTGTCAATTCTGTTGTTGCCTCGAACATTCGGTCGCTATGGCTTGGAAAAGAGGCATACGGTATCACAGCAGCATTCCGAATAAGCAACCGTCAATCTTTGCGCAAAAGCCGCGGTGAAGTGCATCGCTTCGCCACGCGGAGCGATCTCATTCACACCGCGGCTTCAGCCCGGTGATCGGAGTCATGCATTTATCCTGGAACCGTTTCAACGGTTTTACTGGGGCTCAAGACAAACCGTTAGAAACGGTTCGGGGATCATATTGTGTCGCTCTGACCACCGGGCTAAAGCCGCGGTGTGAATGAGATCGCTCCGCGTGGCGAAACACTATTCTTGGCCGTTTAACGTAAATCGACTATTAAAGCCACTAGAAGCTTTTGCGTTTTTAGTTTTCTCTTGATTATGATGCGTAGGTTAATCTACACATCCCGCGAAGAATCAGGTAAATATGAGTCAATCGCAGACAGCTATTGAGGAGCTTGCTGGTCGTCCGTTGACCACCCTTTCCGAAGAC
>JBGTCM010000273.1:0-16141 GCA_041748795.1 Pyrinomonadaceae bacterium | reverse complement strand
ACACGCATGAAATCATTTTCGGGGACGGTTCGCACGCGGCTAAGTCTGGCTGGCGCACTGATTTTCTTAGTGTTCGGAGTTGTTTCCGCCCAGGACCAACCGCCGCGTTCGATCACTTACCGGCTATCGATGTCGCGTCCGGTATCGCATCTGTTCGAAGTGTCCATCGAAGTTGAACTCGCGAAAGACTCGCGAGCTAAGTCCGTGGATTTTCAGATGGCCAAGTGGTCGCCCGGCCGGTACGCCGTGTTTGACTTCGCAAAAAACGTGCAGGAGTTCCAGGCCCTGGCCGGCATCTGCCCACGAACTGCGCAATGCAAAATGGCGCCTCTGCCTGTCAGTCGAGTAGACGATCAAACGTGGCGAGTTGCGATACCAAACGGAGCCGATGTTTCCAATAGAAATTTGGAGAGCGTGACGGTCCGCTACAAAGTTTTTGCAAACGATCTATCAGGGACCTTTTCACAACTCGATCCACGTCACGCCAACTACAACGGCCATTCAATCTTCATGTACGTCGTGAATCACAAACCGGTTCCGGTCAGACTATTCATTGATCCGCCGGCCGGCTGGCGCATCGTTAACGGCCGAATGGATCGTGCAGATCAGCGCGAATGGGAGTTTCCAAATTGGGACATACTCGTCGATACGCCGACTGAGATTGCACCCGACTTTACGGTCGATGAATTCCAGGTTGATGGGAAGAAGTATCGTGTCGTGGTCCATTCATTCGGCGACGAAGGTGGAAAGCGGCCCGCGCTCGTTGAGGACATTGAAAAAATTGTTCGGGCACAGATCGCCATGTGGGGACCACCTGAGCTTGATTCTTATGCCTTCCTTCTACACTTCGCGGCTGACGACATTTCAGGCGACGGCATGGAACACCTGACGTCAACGCAAATTATCGAACCGGGCGCGCTCAACGAACCGGGAATCTATGACAGCACGCTGGGCACGGTTGCTCACGAGTTTTTCCACGTTTGGAATGTGAAGAGGCTGCGTCCGGTCGAGCTGGGGCCGTGGGACTTTACTCGACCCGTGAGTACGCGCAGCCTCTGGATCGCCGAAGGTCTGACAAACTACTACGGTCACATGATGATGCGCCGCGCGGGCATTTGGGACGACGCGCGTTTTTTAAGCCGCCAAAGTCAAACCATCAACGCAATCGAAAACGCTCCCGGCAGCCGCTTGATGAGCGCGGAAAACGCGTCGTTATCGGCCCCATTTCTTGACGACGCTCCCCATGCGCAAAATACGAATCTGCAGAACACGGCCATTAGTTATTATCCCGAGGGCGAGCTGATTGGGATGGTCCTCGATTTGATTATTCGAGGGAAAACTAACGGCAAGGCCTCGTTGGACGACGTCATGAGGCGGATGTATTCGGAGTTTTATCTGGGTAGCCCGAACGCCACTTACTACCTGCGGGGTCGCGGTTATACGCCTGAAGACTTCGAGCGAATAGCATCCGATGTGGCCAGTTACAACTTAAGTGACTTTTTTAAACGCCACGTTCGCGATGTCGAGGTCCTGCCCTATGACGAAGCGTTTGCTTATGTTGGATTGCGAGTGGCGCGTTCGGTCGCGCGTGAACCTTACAACGCGGGGATTGTCCTGGATTCGGAAGACGTCGAAAGCCTGCGAATAGGAAGCGTCAGGAACCATTCACCTGCCGAAGAGGCAGGTTTGCAGGATGACGATGAGATTCTCACGATCGACGGGAAGAAGATCAAACGCGAAAACTTCCTGGTTGCTCTTAGCCGGCATAAGGAAGGCGACCGTATTCCGGTTACCGTGAAACGTAACCGGCAAACGATTCGCGCAACGCTTGTACTCAGCCCACCCGAGCGTTTCGACTATCGCATCGAGGAAAAGAAGGATGCGACACCAGAACAGAAAGTGCTGCGCCAGGCGTGGCTGAGTGGACGGTGAAGCAAGGCTTGCTCCGATACCGTAGAGGGTTGGACACCTGAAGATTCCTGGTTTGCTTCATTACATCGTAGTCGTGCGCGGCAGAGCCGCTGACACATCTTACCAACGTGCCTGATCGTTAGTGGCAGAGGAAGTCTGTCCTACTCGTTCAGGCATTTCGTTTGCTTGTAACGAATTACCCGTTACTCCAGTTGAGCAAAGTTTTTGACGTGACAAGATTTGTCAAACCTTGCCGGGGGCCTCGGGATTTCAGACTTTTCACCAAGGAAGAAGGGTTATGGAAGCAACACTTGGAACATTAGAGCGGTATCCAACCCGAAGTTGGTCGTTGGGGAACGTAACATCTGGGCTGAGAACCTGGGTGGCGCGGGTCTTTGGTTGTTCACACAAAGAACTGAGTCGTCCTTTTTCGAGACACGGCGAAAGCTATCGTGTCTGTATAGCTTGCGGGGCGCGCCGAAAATTCGATTCGCAAACGTGGAACTCCCGAGGGCCTTTTTACTATAAGGCGGCTAATACGTCCGAGCTTCTGGAAGTGGATTGCACCGCTCTTAAGAAGCGTTTAGTCAGCCGCAACTTACGGAAACGATCTACTACTCCAACCGGTAGTTTGGCGCTTCCTTCGTAATGATCACGTCGTGAACGTGTGACTCACGGAGACCGGCTGAAGTGATGCGGATGAATTGGCTCTTCTCCTGAAACTCCTTGATCGATCTACATCCTGTGTAGCCCATGCCTGAGCGCAGACCGCCGACGAGCTGCGTAGTCATTTCGGCGATCGTTCCTTTGTACGCGACGCGCCCTTCGATTCCCTCCGGCACTAACTTCGACTCCGCCTCCGTCATCTCCTGCGCATATCGATCACGGGAACCTTCGCGCATCGCGCCGATAGAACCCATCCCGCGATATGTCTTAAACGAACGTCCCTGAAACAGAATTACTTCCCCCGGCGCTTCCTCGGTACCGGCGAAAAGCGATCCAATCATTACTACGTCTGCGCCTGCGGCGAGCGCCTTGGCTACATCCCCGGAAAACTTAACGCCACCATCTGAAATGACAGGCACGCCTGCGCTCTGCGCAGCCTTCACACAGGATTGAATCGCAGTTATTTGCGGCACACCCGCACCGGTTACGACGCGAGTGGTGCAGATAGAGCCTGGTCCAATGCCAACCTTGATCGCATCGACGCCCGCATCCGCCAGTTCCTCCGCTCCTTCAAACGTGCCCACATTGCCGGCAATCAAATCGGTGTTAGGGTAGCGACTCTTTATTTCGCGGACTGCTTCGAGCACCCGCAGCGAGTGTCCGTGAGCCGTATCGACAACTAAACAATCCACTCGGGCTTTCACGAGTTCATCGGCGCGTTCACGAAAGTCTCCCGTGGCTCCAATCGCGGCGGCGACGCGCAAACGTCCCAGATCGTCTTTCGCCGCCGTGGGATACTTAATGGCCTTTTGAATGTCTTTTACGGTAATCAGGCCCTTGATGCGTTTATCGTCATCGACAACCAGGAGCTTCTCGATTCGATGTTTTTGTAGGACTGCTTTGGCCTGCTCGAGTGTGGTGCCCACGGGAACTGTGACCAAGGGCTGTGCGGTCATGACTTCTGAAACAGGAATGTCGAACCGCGTCTCGAAACGCAGGTCGCGATTAGTGATGATGCCCACGAGGTGCCCGTCTTCGTCTACGACTGGTACACCGCTAATCTTAAAGCGCTCCATTACCTCAAGAGCTGCGCGCACAGGTTTGGTTGGTAGAATCGTTACGGGATCCACAATCATGCCCGACTCGGAGCGCTTCACCTTATCGACTTCCTCAGCCTGCCGCTCAATGCTCAGGTTCTTATGAATGACGCCGATGCCTCCCTGTTGGGCCAGGGCTATTGCGAGGGCCGCCTCAGTCACCGTATCCATTGCTGCCGAGCAAAGAGGAATTTGTAGTCTGATGTTTCGGGTGAATTGAGTGGACGTGTCTGTTTCGGACGGCAGCACATCGGAGCGCGCCGGAAGCAGTAGCACATCGTCGAACGTCAGGCCTTCGGGAATATTGGCGGAAATCATAAAGACTGTTTCAACTCCTTAAGTAGGACAGACATTCCTGTCTGTCGGACATTCGCTGGGAGGCCTGCTGGTCTCAACCAGGCCTTTCGTCAACCTGTGACAGGCAGGAACGCCTGTCCAATCGTTAGCAGGTTAAGTGAATAATGAATACGGAAATGCCCGCCTGTTAAAGCGGGCATCGTAAGCTTTGAGCACACTCGTTTCGAACTTCCGCCAAACGATGCGCGCGTTTTGCTGGTGTGCCTCGCGACACACGCCAAAAGGAGCAACAACAACTATTGCAATACCTGTTTATAATCAGTTTTCCAACTATCCAAACCGCCCGAATCTTTCGGGCTAATTAATGCACGCCGTTCGTAATTGCCAGTGATCATTTCTCGAGACGAAGCCGTTTCCTGTAGCATCTCTGTCGACCGCCGCTGGTACCAATTGAGTATCGCCAACGCGGCAGCTGTTAAGATTGCCAGAATCACAATCGCCAGGACTACTGTCAGAATCGGAGAGCGGGTCGCGGGGGTGTCCGTATAAACGATTGAATGAAAACGAGTGGTGACGGGTTCTTCGCCAGTATCTCCCGCTTCTCTCATGAAGCGCGTGTAACCCTCCACCGCCTCCTTTTCGTCGACGCCGACGCAGCGTGCGTATGCTTTCACGAAGCTGCGATTAAAGATTCCCCCCGGCAACCGGTTGAAGTCGTTGAGTTCGATCGCCTCGAGATAGTGAACTGAAATTCGTGTTTCATCCGCCACGGCGCGCAGCGGTATCTGCTGCTCCTCGCGTGCGAGCCGCAACTGTTCACCGATAGTCGCTGCTGTCACCAATTCGCGTGCGTCCTCTGGCACCTACTGTTGGTGGATTCCGGCCGCGCGCCTGCGGCCAGTCGAAAATAGTTTACAAACTAGATTCCGTGGGCTCGGGTATGAATTCGGCACGCTCTGCAAGACCTAATTAACTGGTTGCGGCGAATATATATGCCGGGGCAAATGGTGTCAAACTTTCGTTGGGAGATGAGGCAGACGCAGGTCTCCCAAGCCCATCCGCAGATTACACAGATTTCTCAGATTCAAACAAGCACCGAGACGGGCGCGTCCCCGGTTCAACTCAATCATGAAAATCTGCGTAATCTGCGGATAGTGAGGCATTGCGTCTCTTGATTCTTCGCGCCCGCGGTGATAGGTTGACGCCAGAAACAATAACTCGACTTTAATTTCTACAACAAGAAAAAGTGAGGATACTGAGATGCCCTTAGAAGCGCTCGGAATGGTGGAGACCAAAGGCTTCGTCGGAGCCGTGGAAGCGGCTGATGCAATGGTGAAAGCGGCGAATGTTACGCTCCTCGGAAAAGAGTACATCGGTGCCGGCTATGTGACGATTTTTGTACGCGGGGACGTGGGTGCCGTGAAAGCTGCAACCGACGCAGGCGCCGCGGCCGCGCGCAGGGTTGGAGAGCTGATCAGCGTTCACGTTATTCCTCGTCCGCATGCTGAAGTTGAACGCGTGCTGCCGGTTGATGGACGTACAGGTTTGAGTCCCGACGAACGATCTCTTCAGGGGGGAGGCTCACGCGGTCAGCTAGGCGAGGGCGAAGGTCGTTCGCTTCAGTCGGGCGGCGCGCGAGAGGGAACTAAGGAGAGAGCCCGGTAATTTCCGATTGCCAATTGCCAATTGCCGATTGAAAGAATGCGTCCACTCGCTTTCAATTGGAAATTGGCAATCGGCAATTGGCAATGGATTGCGGGGGGTTTGTTATGTCCGCAGATAAGGACCTCATATCAGTTCAACAAGCGCGAGACCTCGTCGATAACGCTTACAAGGCCCAGCAGGAGATTGCTCGTTTCGATCAGGGGAAGATTGATCGAATTTGCGAGACGATGTCGAAAGCGGCGCTGCGTGAAGCCGCACGACTGGGGGCTATGGCCGTCGAAGAAACGGGCTATGGCGTTCCTGATGATAAGAGAGAGAAGAACCGTTTCGCCGCGGAAGATGTTTGGAACTACTTTCGCGGGCTGCGCACCGTCGGGGTCATCTCCGAGTCGAAAGATGTTGTAGAAATAGCCAGCCCGCGCGGCGTTGTTGCGGGCATCATCCCCTCCACCAATCCAACCTCCACGGCCATTTTCAAGATCCTGATTGCTATTAAGTCGCGAAACACAATTGTGCTTTCGCCGCATCCCTCCGCCGCCAAGTGTATAAGTGAAAGCGCGCGCGTAATGCGCGAAGCCGGCGTCAAAGAAGGCTTGCCGGCCGAAGCAATCGGCTGCATGACAATGGCCACCATCGAAGGCACCGAAGCTTTGATGAAGCACAAGCAAACCGCCGTGATCCTTGCGACTGGCGGCATCGGTTTGGTGCGGGCTGCATATTCGTCCGGCAAACCGGCGTTCGGAGTTGGCCCGGGTAACGTGCCTGTGTTTATTGAAAGAACGGCCGACGTTGCCAAAGCCGTGCAGGACATCCTGACAGGCAAGTGTTTTGATAACGGGACAATTTGCGCTTCCGAACAGGCCGTGGTGTGCGATGCCCCGATTGAACAAGCGGTTAGAGAACAGTTTAAAGCACAGGGTGCGTACTTCGTTTCGCAGTCGGAAGCTGATCAGCTTGGCAAGATCGTGGCTACCCCACAGCGGTCGCTAAATCCCGGTATTGTTGGGAGGTCTGTCGAAGTGATCGCGAAGATGGCCGGCATCAGCGTGCCGCCCGGAACGCGTTGTCTGATTGCGGATGTGCCAGGTGTCGGGCGTGAGTATCCGCTGTCGATGGAGAAGCTGTCGCCGATTCTCGCGTTCTATGTGGTCGATGGACTGGTGAAAGGCGCCGAACGTTGTTACGAAGTTTTGCGTTATGGCGGCATGGGCCACACGGCCGGTATCCACACGCGCTCACGCGAGGCTGCGGTCCAATATGGCAGCGAGATGCCCGCCTCTCGGATAACAGTCAACACCCCAACCACGCATGGGGCAATTGGTTTTTCAACAGCGTTGCCTCCGTCGATGACGTTGGGCTGCGGTTCCTGGGGTGGAAACGTCACGTCAGACAATGTATCGCCGCTGCATCTGCTCGACATAAAACGAGTGGCATTCGAAACCAGACCGGTGAAGAGTGTGCGACCGTCGGCGTCTGCCGCGGCCACCCGCTCTTCTGCATCGCCTCAACCTACTCAACAGCCGCGGCAGCCGCAGGTGGTGGTTGGCGCAGGTGGCAAGATCAACCGTGAAGAGATTTCGGCGATTGTGGACAAGTTCCTTGCCGGCCGTCGTCCTGAACAGCCGGCTCTGGCAACGCCGCCCGAGCGCGAACCCGCACGACCGAGTGTGGAGACTGAGGCTGGAAGTATGTATGCAGGCCCCGGTCAAACGACGCGGCAAAGTGAGGCCCCCAGGCCAACAGGAAACGGCGGCAAGTCTGGCGCGCCCTCTTCATCATCGGCCGCTAATGGAAATAAGACTGTTGACTTCGTAAGTGAAGACGATGTTCGGCAGGCCATTCAGAAGGGTCAGAAAATTTACATCAACGCTAAAACTATAATTACGCCCGCCGCCCGTGATATGGGAGAGCCGGCGGAAGTGTTTGCAAAAGGCTAGGGCTGTCAGTTGTCAGTTGTCAGTTGTCAGTTGTCAGTTGTGACACGGCGACGAGCAACAACTAACAACTAACAACTAACAACTAACAACTGACATCGAACCACTGACAACGAACAATGTTCTTAGCAAGAGTAGTCGGCACAGTTTGGTCAACCAAGAAATCACCGGACCTTGAAGGGGTGCGGTTTTTGGTAGTGCATCCGTTCGACCTTGATAAAGAGCCGACGAAGAATATTGTGGTGGTGGCGGACAGCCTGGGCGCAGGCACCGGGGAGATAGTGATGTGTGCATTTGGAAAGGCAGCCCGCTCGGCGATAGGCAATCAGGATATGTCGATTGAAGCCGCGGTCGTCGGGATTGTTGACCGAGTGGATATCACAGGCGAAGTTTCAGAAGAGATGCGCGAGGCGGCGGTAAAACTCACCAGAGATAATGGTCAGCGGTGAAGGAAGTTATGGAATTTGGATCGGGTCTCGGTACGGGTTCTTTGAACTTTGAGCTTTGTACTTAGAACTTAGCACTCTGTCCTTGCGTCTCAAGCTTTCAAAGAAAACACAAAATACAAAGTACAACGCCCCAAGAGCAGTCTTCTTATGTCGAATGAAGATCTGATTTATCGATTGACGAAAGCTGTTTATAACCGCTTAGGCAATTCAGCGGACGAGCAAACAGTAGAACACCTGGTCACCGAGATTTACCGCGAGATCGAACCTTTCGTTAGTTCCAACGGCGGTTCCTACAGCCCTTCACAGTCATATCCAGCCAGCAGCTCAGTAACATCTCAGTCGGAAGGCTCTTCCGACCGAATGATCATCTCCGTGTTTGGTGTGGATCATCCTGGAATAGTCGCCGGTGTTTCACAAATCCTCGCGGAAGCGAATTGCAGCATTGTGGACATCGATCAGACCGTAGTTCAGGGAAAGTTTGCCATGGTGATCATTGCGAACATCTCGCGCGCCCAGGATAACGCTACGGAATTGAAAGAGCGGTTGCGACAAGCAAGCGAAAAACTCGGAGTGCACATCTACGCGCAGCGGGAAGACCTATTCAACGCAATGCATCGAATCTAGTGAATGGTGAATGGGACGACGCTTCTAGACATGATTCGAACAAACAGGGCGATCCACTAAACACACGAACCAACATGAAATGAACATTAGTGTCTTTTCGTGTGTTTCCTGGATGGCATTGGTCGCTTGCTTCCTTTTTGAGGTTCTTGTTGTGAGTCTGTATGAAGTGACTATTTACCATTTACCATTTACCATTTACCATTACGCGCATTAGCATTTACCCGCATGACTGAACCCAAGATCGCCCGCCGTTGTCCTACATGCCATGTAACGATTCGTGATCAGGCCTTTTTTTGTCCCCAATGCGGTGATAAGTTGGATCGGCCCCACCCCAAGCCAGCTGAAGATTCACCCGAGATTCACGATACCCAAGAGATTCACTCTACAGAACAGATTCACCGCACAGAACAGATTCACGATACGGAAGAGATAGTCATTGATGGTGGGAAGACTTTGACTGAGTCGGATTTCCGGGCGCGCACTAAGGAAACAAAAGCGGCTGATAAAACCGGGAAACTGCGAATCCGCCCACGCGTCCCTGGAGAGGTTGGTTCAAAAATTCAAAGAGTCACGACCAAGGCACGAGACGTGGAAGGCGACGTCAAACAGCGTGTGCAAAAGTTTCGTGAGATCTCGAGTGTGGTCATAGACGAAGCCAGTTACGACCCTAGCCTGCGGTTTATATTGGTGGCTGCTGCGCTGTTTGTTTTGTTCCTGGTGATTGTGTTGCTGAATAGGTTTATTGGGTAAGGGGGGAGGACGGGAGACGGGAGACGGGAGACCGGAAGACCGGGGACGGGGGACCGGGGACCGGGACCGGAGCGCGGCGAGCTCAAATCTAGCAGTCTCCATTTGGATCTAAGATGGAAGAGCCCAATTTTAAGTTCGGTCTCCGGTCCTCCGTCTCCGGTCTCTGATCAGATGAATGCTACTGGGTGTAAACTCAGATCTCAGATCTGAGATTCAATCAATATTAAGAATGGAATACTCACAGGCAGAAATCCTCCAGACGGTAGCGATGACGGAGATGGAACATCTCGACGTCCGCACCGTCACGCTTGGCCTCAGTTTGCGCGACTGCGCGAGCGAAACTATCGAGCGAACTGCCGACCGCGTAGTTAACAAAATTCATCGCTTTGCCGATCGTCTGGTGGAAACCGTAGACGGAATCGGCGACGAATACGGCATTCGCATCGCCAATAAGCGAATCGCCGTGACGCCGATTTCCACAATCATCGAAGGCGCGACCGGAGATACCATCCAACTCGCCCGCGCTATCGATGAAGTGGCAGGCGCAGTGGGCATAGACTTCATTGGCGGCTACTCCGCGTTGGTCCACAAGGGTTTTACTGACTCAGAGCGGGAGTTTCTCAACTCCATTCCTGAAGCTCTGGCATCGACAGAGCGCCTGTGTTCATCCGTAAATGTCGCCACAACTCGGGCCGGCATCAACATGGATGCGGTGGGCCACGTGGGAAGATTGATCAAAGAAGCTGCGGAACGGACCAGCAACCAGGGCGGTCTGGCCTGCGCTAAGTTTGTCTGCTTCGCGAATTCAGTTGAAGACAATCCCTTTATGGCGGGCGCTTTTCACGGACCAGGCGAGGCGGAAGCAGTGATCAATGTCGGCGTTTCTGGTCCAGGCGTAGTGAATTATGCCATTCGACATGCTGCCAAAGATCTACCGCTCCAGGAACTCGCCGAGATTATCAAGAAACTTTCCTTTAAGCTTTCTCGGGCGGGAGAGTTAGTCGGTCGAGAGGCCGCGCGTAGACTGGGGATTCCGTTTGGCATCATCGATCTGTCATTGGCGCCGACACCGGTGCCCGGTGACTCAGTCGCCAACATCATTGAAGGAATGGGATTTGAAAGAGCAGGAACCCATGGCACCACCGCCGCGCTTGCTCTACTGACGGACGCCGTGAAGAAAGGCGGCGCAATGGCCAGCGGATCAGTCGGCGGCATGAGCGGAGCGTTTATTCCAGTCTCCGAAGACGCGGGAATGATCGAGGCGGCCATGCTGGGCGCTTTGTCGCTCGATAAACTTGAAGCCTGGACCAGCGTCTGCTCGGTTGGCATCGACATGGTGGCCGTTCCCGGTTCAACTTCGGCAGAAACAATTTCGGCGATCATTGCCGACGAAATGGCGATTGGCGTGATGAACAACAAAACAACCGCCGTTCGCATCATTCCGGTCCCCGGACGTGAAGTCGGGGAGATTGTTGAGTTTGGCGGATTGTTGGGCAGCGCTCCGATCATGGCGGTGAACAAATTCTCATCCGCGGATTTCATACGGCGTGGCGGACGTATTCCCGCGCCGATTCATTCGCTGCGGAATTAAGAAGTGTTGCGAGTTCGCGTCGTTAGCGTAGAACCGAGGCCAGTAGTGGCTTAGTTTGAAATTCTCTGTGCGTCCTCTGCGAACTCTGTGTCTCTGTGGTGAGTTCTTGCCGGAGTTTGTTCACCACAGAGACACAGAGTTCGCAGAGGACGCACAGAGAAAACTGAAAATAGGCGAGGAGGCGTCTGGGCTGGAAATTTCGCCGCCAAGTAGATTAATCTTTGAGCCCCTTCGGAGAAGACAATATGCCGGAAGCACTTGGAATGGTTGAATGCATGGGCCTGGTGGCGATGATCGAAGCCGCCGACGCCATGGTCAAAGCTGCCAACGTCAAACTGGTTGGTTGGGAAAAGATTGACGCCGGTTTGGTCACGGCGATCGTGCGGGGCGATGTGGCCGCTGTTCGCGCGGCTGTCGATGCTGGAGCGGCGGCGGGTAAGAGAGTCGGAGTGGTAGTCGCAACTCACGTGATCCCTCAACCGCACGAAGACGTTGACCTGGGCTTACCCGTTTTGAAAACCGGCGAGACCACCAAGAAGAAAATCAGCGGCTCGGTCCGGGCTAAGTAAACGAGCCGTCTATCCTTTTAGTTTCCTTCCGCTCAGGCCGCTCTAAATGCCTCTGTCGCTTTATCTGCTTCGTCACGGGCAAACGCCTCTCAGCCGCGAAGATGTCTTTTGCGGTTCAGGGCTTGATCCGGAACTCACCGGCGATGGAGTGCAGATGGCCCAGGCGTTTGCAGACGTCTATCTAACAAACTCCTGGGCTGCAATCTTCACCAGTCAACTTCAGCGAACCATCACCACGGCTGTTCCGCTCAGCAACGCGTTGGGGATCACGCCCGAGTTATGTGCTGGTCTAAATGAGATTGGATACGGTAGTTGGGAGGGACGCACGAAGGCAGATGTAGACCAGTCATTCCATGACGATTATGTTAACTGGCTGGCTGATCCTGCCTGGCATGCGCCGACGGGAGGGGAACTGGCGGTTGAAGTTGCGCGGCGCAGCTTGCAGGTTGTTGAAGATATTACCGAGCGTTTCCGCGACGATAATGTTCTGGTGGTTTCTCATAAAGCGACAATTAGAATCATTCTCTGTGGCTTACTGGGTATTGATGTTGGACGCTTTCGCTACCGGCTGGGCTGTCCTGTCGGATCAGTAAGTATTGTTGAATTCACCTCGCATGGTCCATTGCTGAAGGTAATGGCGGATCGTTCACATCTGAGCGAACGGTTGCAGTCGTTGCCGGGGACGTGAGATTCAAGAGCGAGACAACCACACTTATCGAATGATCGAAACCCTTACCCGACGCAAATCTTTCAGACTGTTATTCCTGCTGGTATTCGCGGTTGTGTTTGCTTCATCGATCCGCGCTCAGCAGCCGTTCGTCACTGACGACACAGACACTACTCCAAAGGGTCGCTTTCATTTCGAGTTTAGCAACGAGATGGACTGGCTCCGCCGTTCCGCATTTCCGAACGTTCGTCAAAACACAGCCAGCGTTGAGCTTGGCTATGGGCTTTTGGACAACGTTGAAGTCGGTGTTGAGGTCCCTTTCCTGACGATCTTTAATGCCAGGGGAACTATCCCAAACAAGGTGTCGGGGATTGGCGATACCAACGTTGCGCTGAAGTACAACTTTTTGAGAGAGCGTGAGAACTCACGGCTGCCGGCAATGGCTATCGGAGTGAATGTTGAAATTCCAACCGGCGATACTGAAAGGCAACTGGGTTCGGGATTAGCTGACCTGTACCTGAACAGCATCTTCCAAAAGTCGCTTTCCTCGAAGACAAAATTGCGATGGAACGGCGGCATTCTCTTCTCCGGAAACGAGACGACCGGGGTAGTTGGAATCAAAAGCCGGAGCACTGTGTTCACCGGCGGAGCGTCAGTCGTCAAGCAGTTCACGCCCAAGCTACAGCTTGGCGCGGAACTGACCGGCGCCTTAACGAGGGCATTGGAGACGGGACAGGGACAACTACAGACGCTGGTGGGCGGCAACTACCAATTCAGGAAAGACGCTTCGTTCGACTTTGGTTTGATTGCGGGAAAATTTGCCGCCAGCCCGCGCGTCGGCGCTCAGGTAGGACTCTCGATCGACTTTTAGAATCTTATCTACGGGCGCGCAGTTCAGAGTTCAACCTTCAGGTGGCGGTTTTTCGCGGCAAGACGCAAGCTAATAAAGCTTGAACTCTGAACTCCGGGCCTGTTGTCGAATCGGCATTGACCTCAAAATCATACCAAGCTTTGTCTCATCCGCGGGTTCCTGAAGCGGCAAGTCCACTATCAACGGGTCGTGATCGGAAATGCGCTCGTCGAAGCTGTCATTAAGTTCTTTCAGCGTCCGTCCGAAATGGGGCGCCATTACATATGGTTGGTCCTCGGCATACGGCGATGTCAGCGCTGGTGGTTTTACGAAAATCCAGTCGAGCTTGTACTTGCCAACAAAACCGATAGTGCGTTCGACTTCAAAAGTGGTAATGAATCCTTTACCGCCGCGCTGGTTGGAATTCGCGAGCGGCGAGTTGCCGCTGCCAATCGATCGCTGACGGTCGCCGCGAAAGTCAAAAGTCGCTCCATCACTGAAGCGAAATTTCTTCAGCGTCTCAAAAAACTTTGCCTCGGGATTGGACGCAACGAAAGCAACACTACGGACGGTTGGATCTGCTTGCTTGCGATATTCGTTAGCGCCCGCCAGCAACAGACTATTGGGCCACGACAGCCCCGCCAGAAACCTGATTCCCTGTTCCACCCAATACTTTTTGCTGCCAAGGCGCTTTGTGATCTCCCTTTTGATTGACGTCGGCGTGGAGTCTCGAGTCGAAGTGTTCATGTCTCCGGCGACTACAACCGGACCGCGAATGGGTTTAATGGTCTCGAGCAGCTCCTGCAGTTGTTTCACTCGATTGCTGGGCTTGGTTTTGGACTCCAAATGAGTGGCGACAATAGTAAGCCGGCCGGTGGGAATTTCCGGATTTTCAATTTCAGCCAACAACATCATGCGTCCACCGCGCCGCACTTCGCGGGCGACCTTTTCCTGAAACGCTACTTCGGAGGCGAGCCGTTTGCCCTTTTCGATTTGGCTGACACCCTTTTTCTCGGTTTTGTACCAGTCGTGACCCTGGGTTTTGAAAGGGATTAAACGCACATTCATTAAAGGGAAGCGGCTCAAAATCGCAGTGCCATGGAGGCCTTTGTAGCGCGATGGGTCTACCGAAATCTGGCGGGTCAATGCTTCGCGTTGTTTCTCTTTCACCCCGCCGAACTCTTCTGTTCCAAGGGCAATCGGATCGACCTCGATGAATTCGGTGCCGAACGCATAGTTCATTTTCAACGCAGACGCCAGGTCAGCCACTATATTGCGGTACCCCGTGCGTTTTATTCCCCAGTCAACTTCATTGAGCACAATGATGTCGGCTTGCCGCAATAGCTCCGCCTGCTCCAGCACTGTCGATATTTTTTTACTGCCGGCAGGGTACTTCGCATGGTCCAGAAGCGAAGCGAACTTTACCGGATCCGTAAGGACACTTTCCAGGGCGTCGTATTCGATGCCGCGCTCGATGTTCCATTGTGCGATGCGTAAGTAGTGACCTATGGCCGCCGATTTTGGTTTGCCGTAAACCGGGCCGGAGGCTGACTGCTCGTTATTAACAAACGGCGTCGTTAATAATTTCTGGACTTTTATTTGAAGTTCTTCGGGAGGTATCGGCTGTTCGTAGAGTCTGACGAGTTCGTTATAAGTGAGCAGGTCCGCTGCGGAGGGAACCGCTGGTTGCGCCGTTGGAAGGGAAGCGCAAAATATGAATACACAGAGAGCTACTCTGGTCCTTGTGTCGGGTCGGCGGTTCAGCATTTGATGCGGAGGTGAATCTTATGACGTCACGCCGGACGGCCACAAGAAACATCGGGACAACGCGCAAGTAGCCTATCACCGAAATGCCCCACAAATGCCTGCCGCATCGTTATGTTAACCTTTGTTAACACGATCGTGATGGACCAGACGCTGCCTACCACGGTAACCGATCCAGGATGGTCCTTCCGGTAGACGAGCGGCCCCCGCTCATGCCACGCGCCCTCAGGATCGAGGCGGCGTCGACCAGGGAACGCAAAGGCACTTCGCCGGAGAAATTCTGGTCAAAGCGCTTCTCTGTGATGAAGAGCGGAAGCGTGAAGGCCGAGTCGAGTTCATAACTTAGCCGGCCCCGATTCGTAAACGCAGACCAAACTACTCCCGGTATCGAGCGCAGGTGGACCGTGACGGGAAGATTTACGCGCGATGCCTTCCGTCCGCCAACTTTAAGCGTCCCGTCATGACTTCCTTCGATCAAATCTTGATCGCCAAGCCGTAGACGATAATCGAAGTCTTTGAGACTCACCGGAATCAGCCCATTGGCGACGTCGAGTCCGACGTTCAAGCTCGCTGTTTGGTTGCGAAAATCGATCGACTCGAGAGTGATTTCTCCGACCTTCAGCTGGACGTTGACGGCGTCGCCGATACGGCCAATATCCGGCAGTCGCAGTTGCGCCGAAGTCTCCTGCGCAGAACCAAAAGCTACCAGTGCCAGGGCAATCAACATCCCCAAAATTCCTGTTTGTCTAATTACAGCTTTGAACATCTCTTACCTCTTTTTTTCGGAATGCCGTCTTCGCCTTAGTAAACGCGGGTTTGCAAGCTGACGCCAGCAAATCAATTACAAGCACCGTGCCAGTTTCGCTGAGGGCGTTTTCTTCGTTGCAGCCCACGATTCGCACACGAAAACAGCAGCACGTTAACCGTATCGTGTGACTCCGTAACGAAACCTGTTCGTTCGCGGATCGTGAGTTAGGTGCTTTGCAGTATGTAATCCAACCATCCGCAAACTAACAGTTTGCGTTTCAGGCGATACCTTAAACCGAGGCGACGTAAATTTGATTGCATGTCTTTGGTCCCTGCTTTCTAATAGCCCGCATTCGAGACTTCAGGCAGTTTCAGTTATGTCACGTCGCAAAAACAAAAAAATAACCCGTACGGTTACCGAATCTTTGCAAGAGTATGGGCGCGGCCTGGCGGGCGGGTTAATGTTCAGCCTTCCGCTGTTGTACACGATGGAAGTGTGGTGGGCGGGCTTCATTGCCCATCCTTACCGGCTGCTGGTGTATGTCCTGGCAACTTTTGTT
>JBGTCM010000272.1:0-15407 GCA_041748795.1 Pyrinomonadaceae bacterium | reverse complement strand
GTCGCCGGCGGGCGAACGATCTACGCAAACATCAGCAAGTTTGTGCATCTGATGTTCAGCTCAAACCTCGGCGAAGTCGCCATGATCTTTACCGCCATCGCCATCGGGTGGCCGCTGCCGTTACTGGCGCTGCAAATTCTTTGGATCAATCTCGTCACCGATGTTTTTCCGGCGCTGGCGTTGGCCGTCGAACCACCGGCAGCGGATGTTATGCAGCAGCGACCGCGTTCATCGCGCGAAGCGTTGCTGTCGCGCTCCTTTCTGATCCTCATCTGCTGGCAGGGATTGATGCTCGGCGCTCTTAGTCTCGCTGCGTATCTCTGGGCTCTCAACTCTTATGGCAGCGGCCCGCACGCCCGCACTGTTGCGATGCTGGCGATTGTTGGCGTTCAGCTCGGACATCTTTTCAATTGCCGGTCGCGAACGCGCTCGGCGCTGGCAGGGCTTTTTAGTAACAGGTTCGTTTGGGCCGCTGCCGCGATGGTAGTTGTGTTGCAACTGCTCGCTGTCTGGTGGTCACCGTTGACTCGGGTGTTGCAAACCGTTTCACCGAATGCCATGGACTGGGGGATCGTTGGTCTGACAGTACTTGCCCCGATTGCCATCGTGGAGATCACGAAGTTAATCGCGCGCCGTACTCAATAGAAAACAGTGCGCAACTTTCTTCGGCTGGGACCTATGGAAGGACAATGAGATGCCCGTACTCCATCGTGAGCGGCACCGGACACAACATATAGGCTGGCTCCGCGCCGCAGTGCTTGGCGCAAACGACGGTATTGTCTCAACCGCTAGCCTGGTGGTTGGCGTGGCCGCGTCAAATGCAAGTCATACTGCAGTGTTGGTGGCAGGTGTCGCCGGCTTGGTTGCCGGAGCAATGTCCATGGCTGCGGGTGAGTATGTTTCGGTCAGCTCTCAGTCAGACACCGAGCACGCGGACATCGAACGTGAACGAACGGAACTCGCTGCCAATGAACCTTACGAGCGAAAAGAGCTTGCAGCCATTTACGTCAAACGTGGGCTCGATTCGACTCTCGCAAATCAAGTGGCAGAACAACTGATGGCTAAGGATGCACTTGCGGCACATGCCCGCGATGAACTAGGCATCTCAGAAACCATAAGCGCCCGACCTGTTCAGGCAGCGCTTACTTCCGCCGTAACGTTTGCAGTAGGTGCCGCACTGCCCTTACTCGTAGTCGTAATCGCGCCTGCTACTAGCCTCGTACTACTTGTTGCCGGAACTTCTCTATTCTTTCTTGCACTCCTGGGTGCGTTGGCGGCCTACGCCGGCGGTGCCCGAATCCTGGTAGGAATCGTGCGTGTCACATTTTGGGGAGCTCTGGCGATGGCAATAACGGCAGGGATAGGAGCTTGGTTCGGGACGGCTGTGTAAGGCTCTGATTGGTATAGCAAAGGAGAAAGAAGATGACTGCTCAGCAACCACAACACTCAAGATACGGATTCAGTAAGACACTTGATGTTCCTTACGAAGAGGCTGTCGAAAAGGCGCGGGTCGCGCTAAAGGAGGAAGGCTTCGGCGTGCTTTGTGAAATTGACATCAAAGACAAACTGAAAGAAAAGCTCGGTGTGGATTTCCGCAACTATGTGATCCTCGGCGCGTGCAATCCGGCTCTCGCATACAAGACTCTGCAGCAGGAGATCGACATTGGACTGCTCCTTCCCTGCAATGTCGTCGTCTATGAGGCTGACGAAGCGGGAAAATCTATAGTTGCGGCGATAGACGCCAAGATGATGCTGTCGGTGGTAGGAGACAATGCGACTCTCGACGCGATCGCCACTGAGGTGAATGAAAAGCTCAAGCGGGTAGTTGCTCAGCTTTAGCCTAATATCGCCCTCGCGTTGGCAGGGCTATTCCCAGTCGGGATGATGAGCCTGACGAATTTTCAGCTCAACTCCGATTTCAAATGGCTGCTCCTGATACCGTCGCTACTCTGGGTTGTCGGACTGGTGTGCATAGCGAGGTGGTAGTTCAAAATGGTGGGGAGGAAGCGAGATGATGAAAGTGCGCGAACTGGCTCGTAGAAGTGGTGTGGCGGACCATGTTATTAGGTATTACACACGGATCGGGTTACTCAAGCCTACACGCAGTCCGCACAACCGCTACAAGCAGTACAAGGAGTCCGACGTTTCGCGGTTGCGCTTCATCCGACAAGCAAAGAGCCTTGGGTACACGCTCGGCGAGATTACCAAAATTTTTCACGAAGCCAGCCGGCGTAACTCCCCGTGCCCCATGGTTCGGCAGATCATAGCGAGTCGGATCGAGGAGAACCGATCCAGGCTGAACGAACTTGCAGCACTGCAAAAGAGAATGGAGCGTGCGCTAGGCAAGTGGTCCAAGCTGCCCGATGGGATGCCCGACGGTGAGAGTGTTTGCCACCTCATTGAGTCTACGGCTCATCTTTGAAAAAGCCTTGACTTGTTAGTAACGCACAGGTTCTAGACTTCTTCTTTATTCCGAAGACCGGAACAGAGAAGTCATGACCTCTTCAGACACCCAACAGGTTGGAAACTGGCTCCTCGATGCTCTGCCAACAGAAGACTACGAGCGGCTCCTGAATGATCTGCAGCCAGTCTCGTTTGCGCTAGGTGAAGTAGTTTATGAGTCTGGCGGACAGATGGACTATGTCTACTTCCCGACAACCTGTCACGTTTCACTGCTCTACACCATGATCAATGGTTTGACCGCCGAGATGGGACTGGTGGGAAACGAAGGAGTGGTTGGCATCGCTCTCTTCATGGGCGGCGACACGACTCCCAATCGTGCGGTCGTGCAGGGCGCCGGCCGTGCGGTCAAGTTAAAAGCGAAGTCGATGCTTATGGAGTTCAGTCGTGGCGGTGAATTTCAACACCTGCTGCTCCGCTATACCCAGGCACTCATCACGCAAATCTCGCAAACCGCGGTCTGCAATCGCTTGCATTCGATGGAACAGAGACTCTGTCGCTGGCTGCTGATGACCCGCGACCGCACGCATTCCGATCAGTTGCAGATGACTCAGGAGTTCATTTCACACATGCTGGGCGTGCGTCGCGAAGGTGTAACACACGCAGCTCAGAGTCTGCAGGAGAAAGGGTTGATCAGCTACGTGCGTGGCCACATCAGAATTGTCGATCGACCGGAGCTGGAAGCCCAGGTTTGCGAGTGTTACGAAGTCGTGAGAGCTGAGCATAGCCGCATATTCGGCTAATCGGCTTGAAATAGCCATCTGCCTTTAGATGAGTCTTAACCGAAGCAGTTTTGAATCATCTTGCGCATTAACCAGAGAAGCGGGTCATAGAGTGGAGTCAACCAGATCGCTCCCGAGTGCCGGAATGAACTTCTCTGTTTGGTGATTCGTCATTGAGTTTGAACTTTTCTGCTATAGCTGCAAGCGCCGTAAGCGCAACGCATTGCCAATAACCGACACTGAGCTAAAGCTCATCGCTGCCGCCGCAATCATCGGATTAAGCAATAAGCCGGTAAATGGATAGAGTACGCCGGCTGCAATCGGAATCCCCATCACGTTGTAGATAAATGCAAAGAAAAGGTTTTGTTTGATGTTGCCCATCGTTGCGCGACTGAGCTTCCTGGCCCTAACAATGCCGCGCAAATCACCTTTCACCAGCGTAACCCCCGCGCTTTCCTTCGCCACATCAGTTCCTGGTCCCATCGCGATGCCAACATGTGCCTGAGCCAGCGCGGGCGCATCGTTAATTCCATCGCCCGCCATCGCCACCTTGTGGCCTTCCGCCTGAAAGCGCTTAACAATTTCAGCCTTCTGATTGGGCAGCACTTCAGCAACAACCTCGTCGATATTCAACTTCGCGGCGACTGCGTTAGCCGTTGTGCGGCTGTCGCCCGTCATCATCACGATGCGGATTTTCTCTTCATGAAGCTGCTTGATTGCTTCCGGCGTACTCTCCTTTATGGGATCGGCAACGCCTACTAGTCCCGCAGCTTTGCCATCGATAGCAACAAACATCACGGTATGGCCGTCCGTCCGGAACTTCTCGGCTTGCTCAGCCAATTCACCCGGATCGATTCCCAGATCATCCAGCAAAGCTCGGTTTCCCAGAGCAACTGCGTGCCCATCCACCTGACCTTTGACCCCCTTGCCAGTGATGGACTCGAACGACTGGGTGTTCACAACTTCTACGCCCCGCTCTTGCGTCCCTGAAACAATTGCTGCCGCTAAGGGATGTTCACTTCCGCGCTCAAGGCTCGCTGCAAAGCGCAGCAACTCACTTTCGTTGCCACCTGGTACGGGAGCAACAGTGACGAGTTTGGGCTTCCCTTCCGTGAGGGTTCCTGTCTTGTCCACCACCAACGTGTCAACATCTCGAAGAACCTCGATTGCTTCCGCGTTCTTGAAAAGCACCCCCGCCTGCGCACCTTTGCCTGTCGCCACCATAATTGACATCGGGGTAGCTAAACCCAGAGCGCAAGGACAGGCAATTATCAACACCGCGACCGCGTTGATAATTGCGTAAGCCATCCTTGGCTCTGGTCCCATGGTGGCCCAGACGACGAACGTAATGATCGCAGCCAGGATGACCGCCGGAACGAAATACGCGGCGACCAGATCTGCCAATTTCTGTATCGGCGCACGGCTACGCTGGGCCTCGGCTACCATCTGCACAATCTGCGAAAGGAGCGTTTCTGAACCCACTCGTTCGGCTTTTAAGATCAAACTTCCCGTACCGTTAATCGTCGCGCCGATAACTCGCTCCCCAGCCATTTTCTCAACCGGAATTGGTTCGCCGGTAACCATTGCCTCGTCCACAGCACTCGACCCTTCGACGACGACACCATCGACGGGAATCTTTTCGCCCGGGCGGACGCGCAAAAGATCCCCGACCTGCACTTGATCGAGCGGAATATCCTGCTCGCTGCCGTCAGGCGCAACGCGCAGGGCTGTTTTCGGGGCCAAGCCGAGTAGCGCTTTGATCGCCGAACTGGTTTGGCTGCGCGCCTTGAGTTCCAGCACTTGGCCCAGCAAAACGAGAGTAGTGATTACTGCGGCGGCTTCGAAGTAAACCGGGACCGTGCCACCGTGAGCGCGAAACGAATGCGGAACCATATTGGGACACCGTGAGCCAACAACGCTGTATCCCTAAGCCACTCCCACGCCGAGCCCGATCAGCGTGAACATGTTCAAGCTTCGGTTAACTACCGACTGCCAGGCGCGCACGAAAAAGGGCCAGCCACCCCAAAGAACGACGGGGGAAGCAAGGATGAATTGAACCCACGGCAGAACTGCTGGCGATACGATGCGCTGCAGTGGTGCGCTGGGAATGAGGTCACTCATCCCAATTACGAAGAGTGGAATCGTAAGTACGACGCTAATCCAAAAACGCCGGCGCATATCCTTTAGCTCGTGATTCTCTTCCTCATCGAGAGTGACGGTTCGCGGCTCAAGGGCCATGCCGCAAATCGGACAATTGCCGGGCGCATCACGCACAATCTCCGGATGCATCGGGCATGTGTATTCAGTTTTCTGCTGCGGCGCAGTAACGTTAACGGGTTCCAGCGCCATACCGCACTTAGGACAGGAACCCGGTTTGTCCTGCCGCACTTCAGGATGCATGGGACAGGTGTAGTTCGCAGCGGCCGGTGTCGCATCAGGTTTTGGATCGTGCCCAATTCCGATCGGCTGCGAGGTCATGGGTTCAGTTTTGTTAAGGAACCGTTCTGGATCCTCCGCGAACTTCTTGAGGCAATGCGTGCTGCAGAAGTAATAGGTTTGTCCGTTGTACTCGTAGGAGCCGGCTGCGGCTTCGGGATTAACAGTCATGCCACAAACCGGATCTGTTGCGGTGGCGACCGTTTCATCATGATCCGATAGATCATGCCCGGTGTGATTCACGTGCTTAGCTGGTTTCATTTTCTTGTGTTCTCCGGGACTTAGGATCGCCGCCGGCTCCTGACCCGATTCTCACGTGGCTTCTGCGAACTCCGCGCTTCTCTTCGGCTTCTTTTAGGCGCACCATGCGAGGAAGGATCGAGTGCTCCATGTCTGTTCCTTCAATTAATCCACAGACATGACCGTCGAGTTCGCCTGTTTCGTCCCACTTAGTAAGTGCTCCTCCTAGTTCCTTGCGATAGAGCCGCATCTCTCTCAGCCGCTCATCCAGTTCTTCAAGACGATTGCGGACAATTTCGCGGACCTCGAGACACGGACTCTTACCGGCTTGCTTGTCGGCGATGATGCGCTTTATCTCATTAAGCGAGAAACCTAAAACCTGAGCTCGTTTAATAAAGTCGAGACGCTTGAGTACAGCCGCCTCGTACACGCGATAACCGCTTTGGGTGCGACCCGGCCGACCCAGGAGCCCGCTACGTTCATAGAATCGAAGCGCTTCGATACCTATCCCGCTATGCTTGGCCACTTCGCCGATCTTGAGTGGTGCTGTTGATTCACTTGTAATTGGCTTCTTAGATTTGAGAGCCACGTCCGTTCCTCTTTAATTAACATTTCCAACGGCGAAGACATTCTAAACCCTGTAGTCGAATACAGAGTCAAGAGAAACGGCAAAATATTTCCTAGCCGACGCTTAGGCGTGCTCAACCCAGCCCTAGAATGATCGCTGAGCCGCTTCTTATAAACATTGAACTTAACGATGAAACCTGAAACCCGGCCAAGCTGCCCTTAGCTACGGTTTCTTGTTAGCGTTGGCGTTCATGTTGTGATTACCCATATTCATATTCTTGTGCTCACTTGCGTTCATGTTGTTCATATTGGCGTTTTCGGCCTGGGTCGCCGTCGGACTCGGCGAGGCGGTAACCGCTGTATTGGCGTTGGCGTTGGCGTTTGAATTCTCGGCGGTACTGCAAGCCGCGCCGAGAACAGCTAAAGTCAACAAAGTTAGAAAACCTGTGATTCGTCGCATATCAATTCCTCCTATGTGCAAAGAAACAACTGTTTGGGGGCTAGTAATACTCAACCCACTATCGCCGCTCGGAGAACATTAAGGTCTCGGCGTCGGGCTAGCCGCGGGATTGGGTGCGCGACGGGGAGCGCTTGAGTGCCAGTGGACAATCTTCCAGTCCGGGCCTCGCTTTTCGAGCACCGCCGTGCCGAGCCCGGAACCATCAACGTGACGTGTTCCGATATCGGCAGAAATCGCATACTTGAAAGTGGCCCACGCAGTATTCCCTGAGACTTTGACCTTAATATCCGAGAGGGTGTACTTCGTGTTCTTCATCTCCTTCATCTCAGGTAACAGATGGTGATCACGGTAATCCGCCCAACCATAGTTAGCGTGTCCGCTTTCAAAAACCGTGACGGATTCGTCGTTGGCCCAGACCTTCGTTACCAGCTCCACGTCGTTCTTCTCAAAGGCCATCGCGCTCTTGAGTAATACCTCGCGCACCGCTGCTTCGTCAGGCGCTTGTGCATTAGCTGCATGTTGGTGCGCAACACCTAATGTGATGGTGACCGCCGCTAATGCGACGACTGAAAGCACCCGTAACCCACGCTTCATCTTTTGTTGCTCCATCAGACCACTCTCCTTTTATTCGAGCTTTCTTATTGTGTGCCGCTGAACTATCTCGGCCACTTTGCAAAACTTTTGATACACAGGGTCAGCTGGCCATCTGGCCAGTCCCTCCAGTTTCCTTTTCATCTGATCGATCTCCGCCTTTAGTCATCCTTGAAGCCTTGTATCCGACACCCACGACAAAATCGCCGAAGAACCAGGTTTTGGTATTGTCGCCCACCATGATTCCTTGTTCTTGGAGCTCATCAACAAATTCTCTCGCGCTGAAACGATCAAGCTTTGGATGGTCAAGAAATTTCCTATAGAACCAGCGGGCAAGTGCCTGCTGTGTCACTTCCTCGAAGAAGAAGCGGCCACCGGGACGAAGCACACGGACGACTTCACGTACAGCTTTCTTCCAGTCCGGTGTGTGGTGAATGATCCCGAAGTCAAAGACCGCGTCAAACGCCCCATCTTCAGCCTCAATCGCCGCCGCATCACCAACGAAAAGGTTTAAGCGATCGTACGGAAAACTGGACAGCCGGCTGCGTGCTAGCGCGATCATGTCCGGGTCTACATCAAAAGCGTGAACTTCGCGCGCGCCAAACCGATTAAAAATGATCTCAGTGCCAACGCCGCGCCCACACCCGATCTCCAACACACGCTCACCGGAAACGCGTCCACCAATCTGTTGCATCAACGCCGCTTCGTAATGACGCTGGACCAGGGCGCGAATAGGATTGTTCATCAACGCCTTTTCAATCCGGTTCAGTTTCAAGGCTTTCGGGTCCTCACTTATCGTTGCTGGATAACTGCATCTGGCCTTGCAGCGTTCTCCATGGCCGGATGGTTCCGGGCCGGGGTCAAGAAAACGAGCACGGCGGTGACCAGCAACACGATCAATCCCAACGATGCTTCGAAGGCAACTGAACGATAAAAGCTGATCTCGATCGGCGCGGTTGAATCCGTGTCCGAGCTCTCTTTCTTCTGAGCGAGCCGCGTCGCGCGTTTACCGAAATGATAGTTATTGATTGCACCGAGCAGGAGCATCAATAGAACCAGCAGCAGTTTCACTGACAGCGCCTGCCCGTAGGGCGTTACCCAAAGTGCTCTGATTCCCGGAACGTGTGCCCAGGTGTTGTAAAGCCCAGCCAGGACCAGCAGCGCCACACTCGGCATTGCCGTGCGGGTGAAAGAGCGAATTAGGTGATGCACTGCAACAGGGCGGTTACGGTCGGAGATTTTCGACAATGCATATGGCCATGCCAGCGCTAGATGAAACAACCCGCCTACCCAGAAACCTCCGGCCAGTAAATGTAACCAGTCAGTTAAAACAGCAAGTCGAAAATGCTTCACCGACACCATCGCGTGACCGGTCCAACTGGGCGCCACCAAAAGCACAGCGCCGGCAAGAAGTCCTGCCCACCACAAGCCTGAATGCTTCGACTCGGGTTGACGCTTTAGGCCTCTCGTCAAAAGAAACAGAATAACGGCTATTGATATGAGAGAGCCGACCTGAAGCATCCACGACGACCCGTAGCCCGTCGCGAGCACTTGCGCGAGTACACCAGGAGACAGTGAGCCGGTAAAAGATTTGTCGAACACATCGGACGCCTGCACGACCAAAGCGAAAATGGAGGTGACACCGAGCAGACTTACTGCGAGCCATAACACGCACACAATGCGACGGACAGCTGTCGTAGTTGCCTCAACTTGTTCCGCGCCGTCGAGCGACGTGCGTAAAGCAGGCACGAGAACCAAAGAGCGAAAAGCAAAGCCACCAAAGAGCAACATCATGCCGGTGTAACTCAACCAGCGCACCAGCGTCCTGCCCCACAAGATTCGGTCGCCTGAATCCTCCGGATCACTGATTGACGACATTTGTTCCGTACTGTGAGGCGTGCCTGCCGGCGCACTGGTCGGACTTTGATCGGAGCTCGCAGGGACTGTTCCCGGCGCTAGGCTGGGCGCGGCTACCGTGAAGATGAAGCTTCCGCGCATTGCGTGCTGATCCGCAGAAAGTGCCTTCCAAGCGACCGTGTATACACCGGGAGTGAGTTCTCCCAGTTCGACCTGCGCTTTCTTGTTCTCCTCCGCCAGCGCTACTTCTCCATGGTCCACTCGCTTACCTGTTTGATCCTTGACCTCGATAGTATTGAGACCAGACTCAAGTTCTTCGCTGAACCAAAGTTCAACGAGCTTCGGCGCTGGTGACACGGTCTCTTTCGCTTTCGGCTGTGATCGGACTAGTTTTGCATGCCCGAATGCGGCGACTGGAAAACATGCCAGCATTAGGCCGGCGAGCAGACCATGAACCAACCGCGCTCGTCCGACTCCGCTAGACTCTATAAAACTGACCATTTGGTTTCTCTCAAAGACTGACCAACAAGTGTCTTCACATAACCCGCCCCGGCGGCAGGGACCTGCGTCGTGACTGCAGATCCCCGCCTGGCGCCCCCCTCGAGAAATTCAGTGCGCGTGCGTGTGAGTCATCTTCGGCTTTGCTTTTGCTTTCGGTTTTGCCTTGGCCTTAGCGACGCCTCCACCTTTCAGTTTGTTCATTTCGGCAATCTCTTTTTGTTGCTTGATGATTCCCAGGCGCGCCATCTCTTTGATTTCCACGTGCTCTGCTTTCGTAACCGCCTCCTTCGACATGTCAATCGCCATCTGGTGGTGCGGAATCATCATGTCCAGAAAAAGGCGATCAAATTGCTTGCCTGTCGCTGCTTGAAGCTTCGCAATATCTCCCTGCATGTCCATGTTTGCGTGGCCTGACATGCCAGGCATTGCCATCATCTGCGAATGGTCCATCTCAGGCGCGCCCGCGTACCAATGGTCCCGATGTTTCTTTAGTTCGAGCAGCTCTTTCTCCTGGTCGTCCGCCGTCTTCTTCGCGAAAGCTTTCAGCGCCGCTGTACTTCCTTTTCGTTCCGCCATACGGGCCATGGCGATGCCCTGCCTGTGATGCATAACCATCATGTCGATGAAATGCAGGTCGTAAGGCATGTCGCTCATCTGCGAGCTGCTTGGATTTTGCGCTTGCGCTTGAACACTAGAAACGAACACCGTCACTGACACTCCGATAATCAGTGCAACCACCAAAATGCAATTGCTTATGCGTCTCTCTTTGCCTTGTCTTGTTCTCATTGTTCTTCCCCTTCTTGTTATTGGTAACCAAATTCTCACCAGCTCTTGCGAAACTCTCGTTGATCGCCTGAATCGTCGCTGGCTCACGATCCATGTTTGTGCGGCGACTGTACTGGCGTGCCCGACGGCGGCTCCGAAATGCCCTCTCTGATCCTTCTTTGGACCTCCTCATAACGATCGGGCGGTAACACACGCACCAGCGTCATCATGCCCATCATCGAGGCGGTCCATCCAGGTGGCAGTCCGTAGGTTTCGGGCTTTGCAACTTCCTTGTCCATGATCATGACCATGTCCTGCGGATAACCCGGGACGCGCTTCTTGTCGGTTTCTTTCAGACTGTTCTGTTGCAGGTGCGGGCTCGGTCCTACGAGGTTCGACGTGTTTCTGTCTTTCTCCGTGGTGTCACCCATACCGCGACCAAAACCGGGAGCCAGATCCTCCGAGAGCGCGTGCCCTTGGCGGATCACACCCATGCCTTCTTCCATGCCCTTCTGCTGGGAGCCCATGCCAGCATGGCCCATTGGTCCCACCATTGAGACCATCTGGTTCATCATGTGGTGTGGCAGGTGGCAATGAAACATCCAATCGCCTGGGTAAACGGCGTCGAATTCAAGATCGCGCGCTTGCGCGACACCCACCAACGCGGTGTTGTGCGGAAACCAGGTGGACTCGGGAGCACGTCCTCCCTCCGTGCCAGTGACTACAAACTGATTCCCATGAATGTGCATCGGGTGATGGTCCATGCCAAGGTTAACCACTCTGAGACGCACCCGCTCGCCTTGCTTCACTATCATCGGCGTCGTAGCCGGACCGGCCTTACCGTTTATCGTTAGCCAGTTGAATTCCATGGCCAGCGAGTTTGGGATGGGGTTGTTCGGGAGTAGAGCCCACTCCTGAAGAACAAGTCCGAAATCCTTATCTACGTGCGGCGAATGGGGCTGCTTCGGGTGGATGATGAACAGTCCAATCATGCCCATCATCTCCTGCATCGCCATGTGCGAATGGTAGAAGAAAGTGCCGTTCTGATGGACCGTGTACTCGTAGACAAAGGTCTGGCCGGGTTCAACGAGGGGCTGGCTGATAAAAGGCGCGCCATCCATATTGAGTGGCACTTCCAGGCCGTGCCAGTGCATGGTCGTCGATTCAGGCAACTTGTTTGTAACGATGAAGCGTACGCGGTCACCCTCGTTTACCTCGACAGTTGGGCCAGGCACACTGCCGCTGTAACCCCACGCGTACATCTCTTTGCCCGGAAGTAACTGGACCTTGACCACCTCAGGGTCGAGGCGAAACACCTTCACGCCGTTGTCCATGGTCCAGGGAAGCCTCGGCACATCCGGACTGTGCACGAGAACTGGGCCGCCTGAGGCTGGGGACCTGTTGTCAGGCTTTTTGTCAGCCTGGGGCGGGGCCTGAGGTTTAGGCATCACGTGCCCTTCGTGTTGGGCAGAGACCGCTTTTGAACCTGCTAATAGGCCAGCAGCTCCAAAAAGCGATGAACGTCTTATGAAACTGCGTCTGCTGTTATCCATTTCTCACTCCTGTATTGTTCGATACCTTTTGATAACTCTGTTCGCCAAATCTCTTGGTGGTCGGCGCGTCCCAACTCATGGTTTATCGGGATCGCCGGTCGCTTCGCTCGCTGACCTCAGCTTGAAGCCTTCGGTTTGCCCCGACTCGCCGGGCTTCGCGATAGCATCCAACCCGCCCTCCAGCAGAAATCCGCGTAGACCAACAGCGCTCTGCCGCAGTTGGATCAAAGCTCTGGCGTATTCGACTTCAACCTGGAATAGCGTGCGCTGGGCAATTAGCACCTGCGGATAAGCTGCAGCCATCTGACGGAAGCTGGAGAGATACATTTGGTAACCCTGACGCGCGCGCGGCACCACTTGCGTGCGATATCGTTCAACCATTTGTTGAGCGTTGCGATACTCGCGAAAACCCGAAGCAAACCGAGAGCGCAACACCAATTGCAGGCGCTCCAGATCACGCTCGGCAATTGCCAGCTCCGCTTCTGCAGTGGCAATCCCGCCCTGATTGCGATTGAAGATCGGGACGTTAACTCCCACTTCCAAACGTCCCTCCGCACCCTTGCGCCGCCCGATGGTCGACGCCGGCGCTGGGTCGAACCGTTCATAGTTGTAGCCGAGGCCACCCTTTAGAAAGAGGTCGGGAATGCGTTCCGCACGGGCCCGCGACAGTACGGCCCGAGCCCGTTCGACACCTGCCTGCGCGACCTTCACTTCAGGACTTCCGGTGAGCAATGTGTCCAACAACTGCACTTCATTCAAAGCAGCAAGCTCGCCTTCAGGACTATCGGCAAGCCGCGCCGGCGCCAGTTCGGGATTGCCTACCATCGCCACGAGCGACCGCCATGACCGTAGCCAGTCGTTCTGCGACCGGAGGAACTCAATCTCGGAACGTTCCGCCTCAATCTCTATCTCGAGCTGATCGGGACGGTCAGCCTGGCCCACGTTGTAGAGTTCCTTTGTAATGTCCACCGCTTCTCGCGCCAGTTGGGAAAGATCGTCACGCAACTCAACCAGTCTTTGTGTCCCCAGAGTTTCGTAATAGAGAATGCGAATCGAGTTTGTAACGCGGAGCCGTTGCGCCTCAGCGAGAATCACAGCTTGATCTTTCTCACGAGCAAAGACTCGACGCGCCTTGCTCAGCTTTCCGCCCAGCGGGATGGTCTGCTCGATGAAGACACCCTGCTCCATGGTCTCGCCCGGTGAGCGGAAGGCAAATTCTTCCAGGAAGTAGCCGGCTATCGGATTGGGAAACATTCCCGCCTGACGTCTGCGCCCTTCCGCAGCACGGATGGAGGCTTCAGCCTGCGCGAGCGTGGGATTGCGTTGAATCGCCATCGCTTCTAGATCTTCCAGCCTGATAATCGGAGCCGCAGGAATGACTTCGCGACGCGGTCTCTGGATGTCCTGCGTCTGCGGTTGCGTCATCTGGTCCATCTGGGGAGTGGGTGGCATCTGCATGCCCGGCGTCATTACGTGCGCGGGACTCGGGGATGGCGAAGCGGTCGGCATTTGCATCCCCGGCGTCATTACGTGCGGGCTCGGCGAAGGCGAGGGTCTCGGAGTCGTTGCTCTTTTCGTCGGAGTTCGCTTCGCGCGCGTAACTGTTCTTTTCTTCCTGGGCGCAGTCTTAGGTTTCACCTTCGGCTTGCTTGCCGGCTTCATCTTCGACATGTCATGCCCTTCGTGCTGCGGCAAAACACTCACGCTGACCGCAAACATCAAGGCAACTGCGCTAACTGTTCGCAGCGCAATATTGAAATTACTGGGCCGGTTCATGGTTCCCCCTTATTTGGTTCGCCAAAGCGAACGCTCACAGGTTTGTCGACGGACTAAATGAATGAAATGGAAACAACACAGGCTGACGCCCGCGTCATCATCACGAATGTGAGTGTCGGAAGGTACTAAATGCGGAAGATGTTAATGAGGATGTGCCTGGGAGTTGGATCGCCCGGCGGTCCGTGAGCTCTTGAAGTCAACACTGCAACGGGAGATAAAGCAACTTGAGCAACTCTGGAAGAGTGGAGCGGGATACTAAGATCGACCGAACGCTTGGCTGCTTCCGTTTGCCTGAGCGAGACTGTATTGGGAGTAGTGCGCGAATGCACGGCGCAGTGTGAACAGGGCCCAATCGGCTGATCTAGAGCGAAAGCGTCGGGGTTTGGCTGAGATGCAGACTCGGGCTCCATCTCCATATGATCCATGTGCCCCATGTCTTCATGCGACATTGGGGCTCCTGCGGGTTGCGTCTCGCACGAAGCCATCCCCGACTGGAGATGCGGGCAGAGCGCGGCAACCAGCAAAGTGCCTCCCTGGCTGAACAGCAAGGCAGCCGCAAGGACAGTGGTAACCAAAAACCGCTTAGGCATCGTTATCGCCGTCATTCACGCTCACAAGACTTTTCGGGGGTACTTGAATATAACATAGGTCTAGCACCGCCCCAACCAGTTCCTAGTGTTCGTCCTTCATGTCCTCACGCACTCTTCGCACAGACAGAACAGATTTTCATTTCGGCTTTGCATGAATCGCAACGATCTACATAATAGAGGCTCCTGGAGAAGCGATTCCGAATATGAAACTTTTGCTAACGTCACGCGCTTTAGTGCTATTCATTTTAGGGGTTCTCGCTTTCGGTTGTAATCGAAGCGTTTCTAATTCGTCTTCCGAAAAGACGGTTAGTTCTAAGTCAACCACGGAGTCGGCGCTTACTATTCAGGCGGGCAATTCACCCGCCGGAGTGGACAGTCGCGAGCCGGAACTCAGTGCGACAGCGGACGGCGGGATCATACTAAGCTGGGTGGAGAAGATTGGCAGTAAGCGTTACGCGCTACGCTTCGCCACAAGAGATGCTGATAGGTGGTCTACGGCCCAGACAGTCTCGGAAGGCGAGAATTGGTTCATTAACTGGGCCGACTTCCCCTCAGTGATCGCGCTGGCGGATAACTCCCTCGCAGCGCACTGGCTGGTGAAGAGTGGTTCAGGTACTTACGCCTACGACGTCAATATCGCTCGATCTAAAGACGGCGGTAGAACCTGGGGGAAGCCAGTCGTTCCGCATACCGATAGAACGCAGACCGAGCATGGATTCGTATCGTTGATACCACTCCCTGATGGGCGCGTTGGGGCGTTGTGGGTTGACGGTCGCAATCTCAAAAACGTTAAAGAGGCACACGCTGAAGACACGCCATTGCCTGTAAGTATGACTTTGCGCTACGCGGCGATTGATGCTGATGGCAAGCTCTCGGACGAAGTTCAACT
>JBGTCM010000271.1:0-5643 GCA_041748795.1 Pyrinomonadaceae bacterium | reverse complement strand
CATTGCCAACTGAAGAATGACCAGCAAGACTACGCTGATCGTTCTGAAACAGGTTATATAAGTGCCGCCTTTAAACATGTCTTCAATCTCAGTCAAAAGCGGCTATGCGCCTTCCGCTTCGGCCTCTGGCTTTCCCGAAATAAGAAATTCAGCGAGTTTCAATCTCTTGTCCATTTCCCAACTGGCCTCTCAAACCTTTTCTGACTCTGCTGGCTCGCCAACTGGACCGATCTCTTGCTTCTGCAACCCGCGCGCCCTCAGTGAATAGAAGATCACTGGCGTAACGATCAGTACGTGCAGCAGACTCGAAACCATTCCGCCTAACACCGGTGTCGCCAGCGGCTTCATCACCTCGGAACCGGCGCTTGTGCTCCACATGATTGGTAGCAACCCTGCAACCACTGTGGAAACCGTCATCACTTTTGGTCGCAGCCGCAGCAGGGCTCCTTCCATCACAGCATCCAGCAGGGTTTTGCGCGTTAAAGTGCCGACTTCCTGTTTCTTCCGCTCCACTGCCTCTTCGAGATAGATCACCATGACCACACCCGTCTGCACCGCTGTGCCGAAAAGCGCAATGAAACCAACCCAAACTGCGACAGAAAAGTTGTAATCAAGCGCCCACAGAAGATAGATGCCTCCGGTCAAAGCGAAAGGCACGGCTAGCAGAACGTGTGCGGCCTCCAAAGCTGAGTGGTAGATAATGTAAAGCAGCCCAAAGATGATGATGAGCACGATTGGCACGACGATCATCAGCCGCTGGCGAGCCCGCTGCTGGTTCTCATATTGCCCACTCCAGGCAACGTAGTAGCCCGTGGGAAGCTGCACCTGCCGAGCAATCACATCCTTAGCTTCATCAACAAAGCTGCCCACGTCACGCCCTCGGACATTCAACAGCACGGTTCCGCGAAGCAGTCCGTTTTCACTGGAAATCATTGATGGCCCCTGGACTGTTTGAATGTCTGCCAGTTGACTCAACGGAATTGGTGCGCCGGTGGGAGAGGTAATCGGAATCTGTGCAATCGCTTCCGGACTACCGCGAAATTGCGGAGCGTAACGGACGCGAACGGGAAATCTCCTGCGTCCTTCAATCGTGACTGTGAGATTGGTTTCGCCTATTCCTTTTTCGATAGCGTCTTGAATCGTTCCCGACTCAATCCCGTAACGAGCCGCAGCGGGTCGATTGATCCGGATATCGATGTACGGAGCCCCACTGATCTGTTCCGGATAAACATCCACTGCGCCGGGCACAGTCGTGACCACTTCGGCGACGCGTCGGGACAGATGCTCTAGTGTCTTTAGATCATTACCGAAGATCTTGACCCCAACCTGCGAGCGGATGCCCGTCGTCAGCATGTCGATGCGATTGATGATGGGCTGGGTCCAGATGTTGGTTACGCCCGGGAGACGCAGCTTTTCATCCATTTCGGCAATCAACTTTTCGCGCGTTAAACCCTGACGCCATTGGTCAGGCGGTTTCAAGTGCACAATCGTTTCCGTCATGTTAATGGGCGAAGGGTCGGTCGAACTCTCGGCCCGACCGGCTTTACCGACGGCCCATTCGATCTCCGGAAAGCTCTTCAGGATTTGGTCTTGCTTGCTGGTAATCTTTAGCGCTTCATCAATTGAAATCGCCGGATCAGTGACCGGCATAAACATCAAATCGCCTTCGTTGAGTGGCGGCATAAACTCTTTGCCGATCCCGCTAGCCAGAACAATCGCGCCAGTGAAAAGGATGACTGCTATCGCTACGGTCAACAGCCGGTGGCGTAATGCGAAACTGAGAGCGGGACGATAAAGAGCTTGCAGGAATCGCATCACCGGATTTGCCTGTTCCGCATGAAACTTGCCACCAAGCAGGAGGGTGCAAAGGACTGGCACCAGCGTGACAGCCATTATCGTCGCGCCAACCATTGCGAAAGTTTTTGTGAACGCAAGGGGGTGAAAGAGCTTGCCTTCTTGTCCTGTCAGCGCGAACACTGGGATAAACGCAAGAATAATGATCGCCATTGAGAAGAAGATTGGGCGGCCAACGAGCTTGGTTGAATCGAGCACTGTCTGCCAAACGAGCTTTCTGTCTTTTGGATCGACCTTTCCTTTTTCCAGGAAACGAAAAGCGTTTTCCGTCACCACGATTCCCGCGTCCACGAGCACACCGATGGCGATCGCAATCCCTGAAAGTGACATCAGGTTTGAGCTGATGCCCATGTAGTGCATGAACAAGAACGAAAGCAATACCGCCATTGGCAGCGGAATCGTGACGATCAGAATGGAGCGGAAATGGGCAAGGAAGATGATGTGGGCCAGCGTCACCAGAAGCAGTTCTTCAATCAGCGCCCATTTCAACGTGCTGGTGGCGCGCAGGATCAGTTGTGTTCGATCATAAAACGGCACTAGCCGCACGCCTTGGGGCAAGACGGCCTGCAAGTCGTTGATTTTCTGATTGACTGAGTCGATGACCTCAAGCGTGTTGACGCCATAGCGGGCAATCACTACGCCCCCTACAGCTTCCTTGCCATTCTTGTCGAGCCCACCGGTGCGGAATGCGTTCCCGAGCTTCACCTCAGCCACGTTGCGGACGAAGATCGGAGTGCCGTTTGAGGCGCCAATCACGATGTTCTCGACATCGCTTACCGATTCAATCAGCCCAACCCCGCGCACCACGGCCCACTGCCCTGCCTGCTCGACGACATTGCCGCCGACATTGTTGTTTGATCGCTGAACAGCTTCAACGACAGTTGAAAGCGGCATGGCATAGGCTCGCAGCTTATTTGGATCAACATCCACCTGATACTGCTGGACGTAACCGCCGACTGAAGCAACCTCCGCAACGCCGGGAACAGAGTTGAGCTGGTAGCGCACAAACCAATCTTGCAGCGTGCGGAGTTCACGAAGATCTAACTGGTCACTTTCGAGCGTGTACCAAAAGATTTGGCCGACACCCGTGGCATCGGGGCCAAGTGTGGGAATGACACCTTCGGGAAGCTGCTTGGTTACGAGATTCAGCCTTTCGAGAACTCGTGTTCTGGCCCAGTAAAGCTCGACGTTGTCTTCGAAGATGATGTTGACCATTGAGAAACTGAAGGCTGAGCTGGCGCGCACTACGCGCACGCCGGGCAGTCCTTGCAGACTTGTCACCAGCGGATACGTAACCTGATCCTCAACCTCCTGTGGTGAACGCCCGGGCCAGTCGGTGAAGACGATCACCTGGTTCTCAGAGAGATCTGGGATGGCGTCAATCGGCGCGCGTAGCAAGGCCCAGTAGCCCCACGCAGCCAGCGCTATGTAGAGCGCGATAATTATCCCGCGATTCTTTAAGCTGAACTCGATGAGACGGTGAATCATTGCTATTGCCGTTTGGGCCGGTGTGTGAACCGCAGGGCTAATAAGCTTCTTGCAAGCGAGCCAATCGACAATTGGCAACCGAAATTCGAAAATGTCTTCATTGCGCCGTTATTGGAAACGATGCCTGACCACGCCCCGCCGGCCCTTCATACGTGATCTTCACTTGCCACTCGCCTCCAACCTCAATATCAGCCCGGCCACCATAAATTCCCGGCGTGTCGGTGGTAGTAAAAGTGGCGGCATCGTTCATCTCCGCCATCGTCCCCATCTGTGGCATGTGAAACGTTAAAGCTACTGCGCCGACATCCACTGGCTTACCTGAAGAATCTGCGAACGTGAGTGTGAACTCGGTTTTACCCTTCTTAAGAACGCCGTCACTCGTGGCCAGGGATACCGTCAGGTTGTTTCCTGCGGGCGCGCTCTTGATTACTTTTCCACTTGGCGTGTCCTTCGAGCCACAGGCTAGAGCGAACACCGTAAGCACCAATAGGCCGAATGCGATCATTAGTTTCTTCATGTCTACACGTCCTCCGTAAGAAATTGCCAATAAACAGACTGTCAACAGCCAGCAATGAACTGGCACAAGTGCCGCGCAAAAGCATACGCCGCAGCACAAACTTGCTCTGTGCGATAGAACACAGAGACCGAGCCGAAGCGGAAGCGTACCTTGATCACCCTTGAGAATCTGATCAGGTTCATCGAGTTTGCGCCGTAATTGAACCCGAGGACTCGTGTAGGACGCGATGTGGAGAACACACCATCCTTAAGGCCATCGGACCAAGCGTAACCTTTGCTGCTATCCTCGAAATCGCATTGTCAAAGCTTACGAAATTGCTCATACGTTGACCATGCAATCTCCCGCTCTTCGTCTGTCGGGATGACCCATATTTGTACGGCGCCGCTACCTTCGCTAATCCGCATCGCCACGCGCCCGTTTGCCGCCTCGTTAAGCTCATCGTCCAGCCGCAATCCAAGAAATCCCAATCCCTGGCAGATGCGGCTGCGCATCGAAGCCGAGTGCTCACCAATGCCGCCGGTAAAAGCGATCCCGTCCAATCCTTCAAGCACGGCGGCAAACGCGCCGATATATCTGCGGGCGCGGTAAGCGAAGAGCTTGAGAGCCAGTTCCGCGCGCTTGTCTTCCTTACGTTCCGCCTGTTCCAAATCACGCACATCTGCGCTCAGCCCTGACAGGCCGCGCAGGCCGCTTTGGTGATTGAGGAGACTGTCCACCTCGCTCGCCGTCATACCCGCCGTGCGAATGAGGTACAGGACAAGACCGGGATCAACATCGCCGGAGCGCGTGCCCATGACTAGCCCTTCCAAGGGCGTTAACCCCATGCTCGTGTCAATACTTTGACCATCACGCACCGCACAAACGCTAGCACCGCTTCCGAGATGACAGGTAATGATTTTGGTTCCTTGCGCGCCACGTCCCAGAAGCTCTATTAATCGCTCGGACACGTAAGCGTGCGAGATGCCGTGAAAGCCGTAGCGACGCAGTTCATATTTAGCGGATACTTCGGCAGGCAGTGCGTAAGTGTATGCAACCGGCGGCAGTGTTTGGTGGAAGGCTGTGTCGAATACTGCTATCACCGGAATCTGAGGCAGCGACTGCTGCACCTGTTCAAGCACGGCTATGTCCGCAGGGATGTGCAGCGGAGCCAAGTCTTTCAAGGTGCGCAGTTCGCCAAGCGCAGACGCTGTGACGCGCGTCGGCTTCACCAGCCTTGCGCCGCCATGCACAACGCGACAGCCGACAGCATCAATCGCCGTCTGTGTTTTGGTCTCGCCGAGATAGACAAGAAGGCGGCGGATGACTTGTTGCACAGCTTGCGCCGGTGTGGTCGCTTCAACCGCCTCGATCATAGGCTTGTGCGTCCCCACAAACATTTTAAGTTCGGATTGCGTCACGCCTATCGGCTCGATGATCCCACTCGCCAAGACCATTGCCGAATCCGTTGTGGTAGATGCCTTGTTCAATTCGGGCATCTGATAAAAGGCAAACTTCAGCGTGGCGCTGCCGGGGTTGAGGACGAGAATATTCACTCCATTAAGTCCTATGCTATCGGTTCATGAGAGTCGTCGCGGGGGAGGTCGTGCTGATATCCGACGACGGCTTAGTACGGCCACTTCCAGTCGCGAATCTCCGGCATGTCATCACCGTATTTACGAATGTACTGCTTATGTTCGAGAAGCTTATCGCGCATCGCCTGCTTGACGTGTGCAAACTTTGATCCCAATTTCGGTACGCGATCAATCACATCTTCGACCAGGTGGAAGCGGTCGAGATCGTTCAGC
>JBGTCM010000270.1:0-15278 GCA_041748795.1 Pyrinomonadaceae bacterium | reverse complement strand
ACCGCTCAGGACATCCGCACTGGACGCTTCGCCTACGATGTGGCGACTAACCAGATCGTTTATACGTTGACGGTAACGGATTTGTCGGTGCAAACACCGAACATGCGTTGGACCATGACTTCAACGTTTGGTGCTACGGATGTATTTGTTACGGCTTCGATCGACGAACTCGGTCCAACTTTCAGGTATGGCCGAATAACTACGTTGGCGACGGGCACGCGCAACCAGCAGAATCTTGGGGCTGCGGATTCCGGCTCGATCACAGGCAATGTGATAGTCATCCGTCTCGGACTGGCCAAGATAAATGCCGCGGTTGGCTCCGATGTGCTCTTCACAACATCCAGAAACACTTCAGCCCAGGCGCAGATTCTAATCGGAACTTCAGTATCAGGTGGTTTACTCCTCAATGCTGATTCCGCATCAGGCGTGGACTTCAAGGTGGGCGAGCAGCCCGATCCTACGCCTACACCAACGCCGGATCCGACGCCGACGCCAACGCCAACACCCGAGCCGACGCCAACGCCAACACCTGAGCCGACGCCAACGCCAACACCAGATCCGACGCCAACACCAACACCAGATCCGACGCCAACGCCAACACCCGATCCAACGCCCGATCCGACTCCGGATCCAACACCCGATCCGACGCCGGAACCAACGCCAACTCCTGAACCAACAGGTTGCACCGAGACAGGGAAGTTTAATGAAGCTTATTCGGGCGTGCTGGCAGTGGGCCAACAAAGTACGGACATAGTTTTCAGCCTTCGTCGTTCGGCGCTCGAAGCGACGCTTACATATCATCCGCGCAACGAGAGCGTGATCCTCCAATTGTTGGATGAGAATGGCCAGGTGATCGGGAGTTTGGAAAACGGCAGACTCAAGCTGGGCTCACTCCCGTGCGGCAATTACACTTTCAGAATCATCGGGACAGTTAGTCAGCCGATAGATTTCACGATCAAGAGCAAGCAGGGGTAGCTTTCTCAGCTGGCTGTCATGGTAGAGCAGCGACAGCATCACTTCAGCGCAACTGAAAGACATCCAGAGATCTTGCATCCAATTTCTATCTCCGGAGAACCTTTTGGCAGAGTTTTGGCAGGCTGCGTCTGGCCATCCGCGACGGCACTGACCTCGGAGGCAAGCGCGTCACGTTGCTTCTTGCCCATTCCGCCCTTCATCACAAAAATGTTCGGCACTCGTCGCACGAGCTTCTCAAACAAGACCTCAAGGTGGTCCTTACGCTCGGTGAGCAGGAGCGGAAACCGTCGGTCTTCGATTGCGGCAACAACATCGCTGACGATCAAGTCTGAACGCTGGTCGTCGTGAACGAGAGCGGTGTAGATGTCTGGCTTTCAGTCTCTTCCCCTACCATCGGGGACGACCGACTGGCGCCAGTTGGTAGTCAATTTCGACACTGCCTCGGCAACCCATGCGGTCACGATCAGCATTGAGCGGCAATTGTGTTCTTCCAGCACCTGCCCGATCGTCGGACGCGCCTGGTTCGACAGTTTCTACCTAAGCCCTCGATGACATCGTAGTTTTCGTTCAGCATCTAACGGGCTCGCCCCATACCCTGCCGGCTTACCCTTCACGGTCGGCGGCCGCCGGTGAAATCTATCGCGCCTACCAATATCCGAGTCACTTACCAGCCCGAAATCAACCCTTTTTCCGGCGCTTAACAGATGAAAGTATGTAAGCCGTAAGGTGTGCATAAAACGGCCCTTTCGAGTAAGATGCGGGGGTAATTTCGCCGCAAGCTGTCAGTAATAAGATATTGAGGGCGCTCGATAATTCACCGTCACGCACCATTACTTAGTCCAGTGCCTGGCTGGACTCTGTCCCATCATTCGTTCGCAAGTTTCCCAGTACAGAGTCAATGATTGCTGAATCCATCGCGCACTATCGGATAATCGAAAAGCTGGGCGCAGGCGGGATGGGTGAAGTCTATCTGGCGGTTGATACCAAGCTCAATCGCAAGGTCGCAATCAAGGTCCTCAAGCAAGACGCGCTTGCAGAAGAGAACCTGAGAAAACGCTTAGTCAGAGAAGCACAAGCCGCCGCCAAGCTGGATCACCCCAACATCTGTGCCATCTACGATGTGAACGAATCCGAGTCGCTCACCTATATCGTGATGCAATACATCGAAGGTGAAACGCTCGCCGACAAGATGGATCGCAGTCCGCTGGCAATCAGCGCTTTCCTTTCTTTCGCGGAGCAGGCTGCTGAAGGACTCGCTGAAGCTCACAGGCACGACATCGTTCACCGCGACATCAAACCGCATAACCTGATGATTACTCCGCGGGGTCAGTTGAAGATCCTGGATTTCGGTTTGGCTAAACAGATGCGTCCGGACGATGACGTGGACCGCGATGCTTCAACGGCCACCCTCCTGAGTACGCCCGGTCACATCATAGGCACGATGCCTTACATGTCCCCGGAGCAGGTGCAAGGCGAACCGCTCGATGCATGCAGTGACATCTTTAGCCTCGGTGTGACCTTCTATGAAGTGCTGGCAGGAAAGCACCCTTTCAAAGATAAAAGCACCGCCATCACGATGTCGCGGATACTTCTGAGCGACCCGATACCGACAGAGCAGTATCAAGCCCAGGTCTCACCTGAGTTACAAGCTCTTTTGAACAGGATGCTTTGCAAAAACAAAGCGGACAGATATCAAAGCGCCGACGAATTGCTAACGGGCCTAAAACAATTGCCGGCCAAACTCTCGGCCAACGACACTCAGCCAATCGAAACACGCATCAAAGAGACATCGGCGATCACGCCTACCACCTCGCCGGAAACCCTGGCAGACCGTGTTTTCAGTAAAGCCCAAAGCCATAAATGGGCGGTCCTGGCGTCAGCTGTTGTGCTTGTTCTGTTAGTATTTTTTGTTACCCGGTGGCTCACGACCGAGCGTCTGGACTCTTTAGCGATCTTGCCGTTTAGCTATGTTTCGACCGACCCCCAATTCATGGCTAACCCAGACCGCGAGTACCTCAGCGACGGTTTTACCGAGAGCATCATTAACCACCTCTCTCAATTAGCGAACTTGAGAGTAATCGCGCGCAGTTCGGTCTTTAGATACAAGGATAAGAACCCGGACGTTCAGGCGATCGGTCGTGAACTGAACGTGCGAGCAATACTGACTGGGCAGATCAAACAACTGGGCGATGAGTTAAGGATCTCGGTTCAGCTGATTGACGTGCAAGAAAACCGCCAAATTTGGGGGGACCAGTATGAACGCAAAATCGGCGATATCCAGAGTGTCCAAAACGAAATTGCCAGAAACGTTTCCGAAAAACTGCGGCTTAAGTTGACGGGAGCAGATGAAACCCAACTGTCCAAGACCGACACCCAAAGTGGCGAGGCGTACGAAGCCTATTTGAAAGGACGCTATCACTGGAACAAGCGCACGGATGAAGGCTTCAAACAGGCGACTAACTTTTTTCAGGACGCGATTATAAAAGATCCTACCTACGCGTTGGCCTATACCGGACTAGCCGATTGCTACACTCTCCGAAGTGACTACGGTTTCCTGGAGCCTCGAGAAGGCTACGCATTAGCGAAGGGCAATGTAACGCTGGCACTGAAATATGATGAGAGCCTGGCGGAAGCGCACACTTCGCTGGCCTCCATTAAGGCCGTCACAGAGTGGGATTGGCAAGGGGCCGAGAATGAGTATCGCAGGGCGATTCAGTTGAACCCAAAGTATGCCACCGCCCGCCATTGGTATGCTGCACAGCTGCTAGTGCAAGGCAGGTTGGATCAGGCACTGCAGGAGATCAAAAAGGCACAGCAACTGGATCCTCTTTCGCTTGGCATCAATAAGGATTTCGCAGTCATACTTCTCTATGCGCGCGATTACGACAATGCCCTCGAACAGTGCCGCAAGACCCTGGAGATCGAACCGGACTTCCACGTTATGTCGACTTACATTGCTCAGATCCATCAATTGAAACAGCGATACTCGGAGGCGGTGGCCGAACTCGAAAAGGCCCATACTGCAGCCCCCGACGATGGTGAGATCACTTACGCACTCGGTCAGGCATACGCGCTCATGGGCAGAAAAGACGCTGCTCTGAAGATATCGAATGAGCTGAGTCAACCGGGAAAGCAAAAGCTGTATCTGCCAAAAGAAGCGGCTTATCTGTATTGGCTACTGGGTGATAAGGAGCAGGCGATTGCGATCTTACAAAAGGCGGCCGAGGACCACTATATGCCGGTCGCGGAAGTGAAGATGGATCCTCGCCTCGATGATCTGCGAAAAGACGGGCGCGTAACTGAGATCTTGCGGAAGATCCGACTTTCGCAATAAGGGTTGGAAGCGGTAGAAAACTGAAGACCGCGAAAATGACCAGTTGAATGGACACTGTCGCGGTCTTGAATAGGAGAATGGGCTGGGCGTTTCCGTCTCGGCTATTTCTTTTTCGCAGCCTTCTTCTTTGCAGCTTTCTTTGGAGCGGCTTTCTTTTTGGCCGCTTTCTTTTTGGCCTTCTTCTTAGGCTCGCCGCCTTTTAGTACTCTAGTTCCGTCTTCTCCCATGGTGAGTATCCTTTCTGTCTGATGGTGGGGGTCCGAATCTGGAATACCAGCGTCGGGACCAATCTTAAACCGAGGGGACTGTATATAAGTTTTCTTCCAACGTGTCAATAATTTAAGCAGTCAATCGTGATCAAATATGAGTGTTGATAAACGATCTGGTTCGAATCGATGATGCAGTACGACCTGCGCAAGGCGCCTTTGCGCAGGGTCCTACTGACTTCATTGCCGACTTAGATTTCCCGCCCATGACCGAAAGTCGAGATCAGACCAGCACCAAGACCTCCATCAAGCGGGGGTTGGATTTCATCTATCGCGTGGCCGCCACGCAAGACGGCTTTGATAATTATGGGAGCCTGTTGATCTGCTGCTTTGCGCTCATCGGCGCTACTTCGCGTGATGCGCACCTCCGCCAACTAACAAGGTCGCGGGCGCAAAAACTCGCCAAACGCTGGCGTCGGGCGCATCCGGGAGTCCCAACGGACGCGGGCCCGGTTTTTGATTTTCTTTTGGTTCAATACGCACTCAGCCGTATTGGCGTGAGGGACGTCGCCCTCAACGCACAGATACGAGAAGCGGCCAAACGCTTTTCACCTCAGGACGTGCTGGATTTCGACTCGCTCATCGAGCCTCCCCCGAATGATTTGTCTTATACATGTGACTGCGGGCTGAAGAATGAGCGCGGGCGAACGTTCTGTAAGAGATGTCGGAAGCGTTTAGAGATTCAGAGTCGATATCGAGTTTGGATGCGAGCCTTAGTTACCACCTACATTAGCGAGCGCTGCGGAGTGTTCCTCGGAGCTCGCTATGTGGATGCACTTAAGTGGCTTCCGGCGATGCGCCCTTACCCGGCTGGGGTTGACGATGATGTGGAACCCTTGCGCGAAGCTATTTATGCGGTCACACACATCGTCTACACCCTGAACGATTACAGCACTTACCGGCTACGCCCAAATTGGATGCCGCAAGAGTTCCACTTCTTGAAGGCGAACGTCGTCGCTGCGTGTGAAAGAGAAGACCCCGAAGTGCTGGGCGAGTTGCTTGACTCTCTGAAAGCTTTCGGATTGCGCTCGAGTCATCCGCTCATTATGCGCGGCACAGAGTATTTGTTGGCGGCTCAAAATGAGGATGGAAGTTGGGGTGATGCACACGAGGAAAATATTCGAACGCGGTGTCACACGACCTGGACGGCGATCGACGGGTTACGTACTCACGCATGGCGCGGCGAGCGTGTGATTAGCCGTGAGGTGACTTCTATCTTGAAGAGATGAGCCTGTTCGGTACTCATGCGTTTTGATTGCAGCAACCAGTTTCAGAACCCTGTCCTTACGCGCAGCTGACACAGTTAATGATGTTGTCTTCCTTGAAATTCCCCCAGCAAAGTCGCGCAACCTCTTTCGCCAACGCGCAAGGATGGAACTCATTACCAGTTGCTCGCGCGGTATTATTGGTTAACACAACTATTCCCATACTGTTCCACGTTTCGGGATTCACGCGCTCTCCCTCCGCAGGCAACATCCACTTTTGAGCTCGCGCAATATAGTTTTCCCATGCTAGCCAGACGCCTCGGTGATATTCAGCCCGACTGGCAAAGGTTTTCATCACAGGCTTGCCGTTTTCCTTGACCCTGTCTTTGTACTTGTTACGAAGTAGGTTCCAACCCGCACCATATTCCGTCTGTTTTTGACTTATCAGTTTCGCCGGCTTCCACATAATGCTCCTCGCGTCTACCTCTGCCTGCGCTCCCTTTACCTGAGGCTCGCAAATCGTCATGTAATCCAGCAGTGTCAAATGCGCGTCCCACTTAGCCATATCCATGATCGTCGAGTGGATATTCCCGTCGCCATAAGTGAAGTTCAGCGGGCTGTAACCGACCGAAATAAAGCCTCTATCTCTCAGACTGTTGTAGCACCGCGCGTGACGCAACACCTCAGGAGATTTCCTGCCGAACCTGGCCTTCTCATCAAAAACGTAGGTGCTATGCATGCCTAAAACGGAAAAGACATTTTCCTTAAGAACCTGAGAGAGCCGCTGGTTGGTGGCCCGGCGCACTATTTCCGCCAGCAGTACATATCCCGTATTTGAGTATTCAAATTCTTCGTCAGGATCTCGAGGTAGAAGTTTCTGCGAAGCTACTAACTTTAGAATGTCTCTATTTGTAAGCTCTTTGGCTTTGTTTCGGCGGCGCATGTGTGGATACCAATCATCAGGACGCCTCATGAGCTTACGTTCCCAATCTACTGGGGCACGTCTTGCCGCGACGTGGAGATCTATGTAGTCAGGTAGGGCAGCGGTGTGGTGGATCAATTGCTTGATTGTGGTTTTGTCCGCATACCGTGGGAAGCCACGAAGATATTTTGAGATCGGTTTCTCTAACTCAGCGGCGTCAAAAATGCTAAGCGCCGCGAAGGCGGTAAACTGTTTGGAGACCGATCCAAGGTCAAAGACTGTGTCGGCGGTTATCAGCTCTCCGGTTTCGATATTCGCGCAGCCATAGCCCTTGAGATGAATGAGCTGATTGTCTTTTCTAACGGCGATGGCGGCGCCGGGCACTCTGCCGGTAGCTCTCCTTTGCTTTGGCAAGGACAGCCGTAGCCTTCGCAAATACTTTTGCATGACTTCATCAATACGCTCATCGTTCGGCGGCGCATCGGGTTCAAACCTGGTGATGCCGCGGATCTTCTTTATATAGGCTGCGTTTGGGTTCATGGGGGGAAACCCTCGAGTGTTTGAAAGATAAGGTATGGAACGGCGCGGGAATACTAAGCCAAATACACGGGTATTGAAAACAAGAATTTCGCAGGAAGTCTCTGGGCCAGAGGCGGGTAGTTTAGAGTTCAACCTTCAGGTTGTTTCTTACGTGACCAAAGACACAACCTAAAGGTTGAACTCTGAACTACGGGTCTTTGGCTTACGACCGTGTTAAGTCCACAGGTAATTCGTCCGATTATTCGGAGCGGGTACGTCATATTGTAGATTCGCGAAAGCGGGATTGGCCAGTCCCGAAAGTGAAACAAAATTCTGCTTTGTTATCTCCGCGCCGCTCTCATCTCAATAGACCCCACGATATTAGAAGGTTCGTTCATTCTCGAAAAAACAAGCCAATTATTAATTATCGGGGCAACCTTCGGGCCCAGTTGTAAATGAAAAGAGCGCTGGCACAGGTATTGACATTAGGTTAGCGAAGCAATGTATCGCCAGTCGATAACTCTCTAAGTTCTAAGGTTCAAAGTTTTAAGCACTATGGATATCAAACGTCCCGCAAAATCTAAAATTAAGAAACGCATTCGCACCGGGGTTCTCATCACCGTCGGATTGTTGGCTGTTGGCGCGGTCACCATAGGCCTCGCAAAGCTAAAGCCCGCGGCGCCGACCCTTGAACAGTCCACTGCCGTCATCGACACCGTTAAGCGCGGTCAAATGCTACGCGAGGTCCGCGGCATCGGAACGCTGGTCCCTCAATTAACACGTTGGGTGCCGGCGCCGGCCGAGGGCCGCGTCGAGAGAATTCTGGTTCAACCGGGTGTAGAGGTTGGCGCGAACACGGTAATCTTCGAAATGTCTAACCCGCAGGTGGAACAGCAGGCGATGGACGCTGAATTCCAACTGAAGGCCGCCCAGGCGGACCGCGAAAGTCTGCGGGTACGTCTCGACAGCGATGGCCTTACCCAACAGTCCGCGATTGCGAGCATCAAGGCTGAATATAGCCAGGCAAAAATGCAGCTCGACACTGATGAAGTGCTCGGTAAACAGGGCCTGGTGCCCGGAATCTTGCTTAAGGTTGCGCGCGTCCGCGTCCAGGACCTGGCTGACCGATTGAAGGTAGAGGAAGCGCGTTTGACGATGGGCGGGAAAGCAACTAAAGCGCAGATCAATTCACAGGATTCGCGCATTCAGCAGTTACGTGCCTTAGCGACATTGAAGCGTGAGCAAGCCAATGCGCTGAAAGTTGTGGCGGGAACCAACGGTGTACTGCAGCAAGTCTCGGTGCAGGTGGGCCAGCAGGTCACCCCGGGCTTCAACATGGCGCGGGTAGCTGATCCAGCATCCTTAAAAGCAGAACTGAGAATTCCTGAAACACAGATCAAAGACGTGCGGATTGGACAACCCGTCGCCGTTGACACTCGCAACGGCATTATCCAGGGGCAGGTTTCACGTATCGATCCGGCAGCACGCGAAGGCACGTTTGTGGTTGACGCCGAGTTGACCGGGCCACTGCCCGCCAGCGCGCGACCTGATCTGAGTGTAGACGGCACTATCGAACTCGAGCGATTGACTAACGTCTTGTATGTCGGCCGGCCGGCCTTCGGCCAGGGACAACAGACCGTCGGCCTGTTTCGCCTGACGCCGGACGGCAAGGAGGCCGCCCGAACACAAGTAACACTTGGCCGGAGCTCGGTAAGCACTATCGAGATAGTCAGCGGACTGAATGAAGGCGATCGCGTGATCCTGTCTGACACGACTGCGATGGATAACTACTCGCGCATTCGCATTCGTTGACGGATTGTCGGAGCCGAATAAGGAGTTTCGAAAACTCGGCTCTCAGCGCCAAAGGCGCGAAATGTAACAGCCTGGGGCAACGCCCCAGGATCACGACCCAATCATTGAAAGCGCTGAAGGCGCGACATCTGATGCACCAGTTCTTATGACCCGAATAAAACCATTCCGCGCCTTCAGCGCTAAGAATGCCAAACTGGTGGTACCTGGGCCGGTGGCCCAGGCTATTACATTTCGCGCCTTTGGCGCTGGTAGCGCTGGCGTCACGTCCCACGATCTACAAGTATTTCGATCAATTTAAGGAGACAATGATGAGTTCGACTGATCCCCTGATTCACCTTGCCGACGTAAAGAAAGTCTTTTACACCGACGAAGTAGAAACCCACGCGCTATCGGGAATTCACCTGGACATAAAAAAAGGTGAGTACCTCTCGATAGCCGGGCCTTCCGGTTGCGGCAAGTCAACCCTTCTATCGATTCTAGGGTTGCTGGACACGCCTACCGATGGTGAGTACGTGCTCAATGAACATCCGGTAGAGAACCTGTCGTTGTCGCAGCGCGCACGTATCCGCAATCGCGAAGTGGGTTTCATCTTTCAGAGTTTCAATCTGATCGGCGACCTCACGGTTTATGAGAATGTCGAGCTACCGCTCACCTATCGCGGAATGGGTTCTGCCGAGAGAAAGAAACGGGCTACTGAAGCTTTGGAACGCGTGGGGATGGCCCACCGTGCCAAGCATTTGCCCAGCCAACTTTCAGGCGGTCAGCAGCAGCGCGTGGCTGTGGCCCGCGCGGTCGGCGGCCAACCGAGCATCCTGCTGGCTGACGAGCCCACGGGTAATTTGGATTCAACCAACGGCGAAGCAGTCATGGAACTGATGCGCGAGTTGCATCGTGGTGGCGCAACCATCTGCATGGTTACCCACGATCCCCGCTATGCGCAGCATGCAGATCGCATCGTGCACCTCTTCGACGGCTTGATTGTTGAAGAAGAAGCCGGGGCGAACCGCCGGGAAATTGAAGACGCGAAGCGCGAACTCAAGGAAAGCGGGTTCGGAGACATCTAATGATCAAGCTTCGCAATATCGAAAAATCTTTTCCGCAGGGTCCGACCCGGGCTTACGTACTGCGGAGAATCGATCTCGACATCCAGCCGGGCGAGTTTGTCTCCATCATGGGCCCGTCCGGAGCAGGGAAGTCGACACTGCTCCACATCATTGGGATGCACGATCAAGCGTGGACCGGTGAGTATTTCTTCGACGACGTCGAGATCCACAAGTTGGACCACAAGAAACGGGCGGCCGTGCGCAATAAAAACATCGGTTTCGTTTTTCAGAGTTATCACCTGCTCGACGATCAGACTGTGGCTGAAAACCTCGAACTGCCGCTGTCTTATCGCGATGTCGGCAAGAAGGAACGACAGTCGATAGTCTGCGACACGCTCGATCGGTTTCAGATTGTGGGCAAGAAGGACCTTTTTCCCAGCCAGCTCTCTGGCGGACAGCAGCAGCTTGTCGGTATCGCGCGCGCGGTGGTGGCGAATCCGCGCATCATCCTCGCAGACGAGCCCACAGGAAATCTCCATTCAACGCAGGGCAAAGAAATCATGGAGATGTTTAAGGTGCTGAACGACCAGGGCACCACCATCGTGCAGGTTACCCACTCGGAAATTAATGCCGCTTACGGCAATCGGATTGTCCGTCTCGAAGACGGCTGGATCGCTAAAGACTGAGCTCTGGACGGGGCAGTAGCCCGACCGTTAGGAAGGGCGCAGACGCATCGCAACTTACGCCCTTCCTAACGGTCGGGCTACTGCCCCGAAAGAAAACAACGTGTACGTCTTCCCCAGGCGCCACTTTGGATGCGCGACGTTAAGATATGGCAACGACGAACACATACAGTTTGACAGCTCACGTCCCGCGCACTCTGATCGCCGACGATCAGCCTGACGTAGCTACTGCATTACGCCTCCTGCTCAGGCAGGCCGGCTATCAAACCGAAGCTGTGTCTTCGCCCGCCGCTGTCCTCGAAGCCATCAAACAACGCGATTTCGATCTGGTTTTGATGGATCTTAACTACGCGCGCGATACCACCTCGGGCCAGGAAGGCCTCGATCTAATTACCAACATTCGAAAGCTGGACACGACCTTGCCGGTGGTAGTGCTTACGGGCTGGGGCACCGTTGAGTTGGCGGTCGAGGCGATGCATCGAGGCGTGCACGACTTTGTTCAGAAACCGTGGGACAACCGCAGTCTACTCGAGACTCTGCGCACGCACATCGAAATCGGCCGGCAACGCCGCAGAGAGACCGACCTCGAGGCCCAAAGCCAGAAAGCCAGTAAGAAACTGGAGCAGGAGCTGGTAGACGCCGAAGAGATTCAGCGAGCATTGCTGCCGAAAGAATTGCCGAGGGTTGAAGGACTCGAAGTCGCAGTGTCATGGCAGCCCGCGCGGGCAGTCGGCGGTGATTATTTCGACGTCCTCAGGTTTGGCGATCACCATACCGGAATTTGTATTGCGGATGTCGCCGGGAAAGGGATGGCCGCCGCGCTTTTGATGTCAAATATGCAGGCGGTACTTAAGTCGTTTGCTTCAGGAACTCTCGATCCCGATGAGCTTTGCACTCGCGTCAATAGCGTCGTCTGCGAAAACATCGTCCCTAATCGATTCATCAGCTGCTTCTACGCTCTCCTGGACATGAAAACCAGAAAGCTCTCGTATGCAAACGCGGGCCACTACGCACCAATGTTAATGCGTAATGGACGTTGTGTTCGTCTGACAGAAGGCGGCCCGGTGCTCGGAGTTTTTCCGGATCAAACTTATCAACAACACGGAATCCAGCTACGCAGCGGCGATTACATGGTCCTGTTTACCGACGGCGTGACTGAAGCTTGCAGCTCAACCGGCGAAGAGTTTGGAGAAGATCGTTTGCAAGAGTTGTTGATGAGCGGGCAGAAGCTTCATGCCGCAGAGGTGCGAGAAAAGATCATGACCGCTGTAACAGAATTCAGTAACGGAAATTTTGACGACGACGTGACGTTAATGGTTCTCAGAGTCGAGTAAGTAGGACAGACATTCCTGTCTGTCGGACTATCTCGAGAGGCCAGTTGGTCCAAACAGGGCCTTTGGTGACGGTGAGACAGACAGGAATGTCTGTGCTAGCCCGGGGACGTTGGATAGTAGCTCGAGTGAGTTAAGCGTCAATCTTTGAAAGGAGTGACAGACAGGAATGTCTGTCCTACCATGGATTCAATACTGCGCGATCTGAAATTCTCCGTACGCTCGCTGCTACAGCGTCCCACACTCACGATTATTGCCATCCTGACGCTTGCTGTCGGTATCGGCGCCAACAGCGCCATCTTCAGTGTCGTCAACGCTCTTCTTCTAAATCCGATCAATGCACCTGCGCTCGATCGCGTACTCGCGGTCTGGGAGAGCCAGCCGGCCCGAGGCGTGGAACGCAATGAAGTGTCAATCGCGAATTTTCTGGATTGGCGCGCACAAAACCAAACGTTCGAGAAGATGGGACTTTATCGCTGGTGGAGCACGAACCTCACGGGCAATGAAGCCCCCGAGAGAATTCAGGGCTTCCAGGTCACGGCAAATTTCTACGATGTCATTGGAGTAAACCCCGTACTTGGTAGAGGCTTTGCCGCCGATGAAGATCAGCCCGGCAAGAGTCCGGTAGTATTGCTCAGTCATGGACTCTGGCAGAGGCGTTTCGGCGGTGACGCTAATATTGTCGGCAAGACAATCACGCTAAATGGCGTTGGCCGCACGGTCATCGGGGTGATGCCTGAAGGGTTCAATTATCCGCGGGGCGCCGAGCTCATCGCTCCTTTAACCATAACTCCGGAGTTGGCTGCCAACCGGGGAAACCATTCTTATTACGTCATTGGGCGGCTGAAACCGAATGTCACCGCCGAGCAAGCGCACGCCGATCTCACCACCATCGCAGCCAGATTGGAAAAGGAGTACCCAGGCTCAAACACGGGCTGGGCCGTGGCTACCTATCCTTTTATAGAAGACGCGGTGCGGCTCTACAGGAGCGCCATCCTGGTCTTGATGGCAGCTGTGGGGTTCGTGCTGCTGATTGTCTGCGCCAATGTAGCGAACTTGATGCTCGCTCGCGCGGCCTCGAGGCAGAAAGAAATGGCATTACGCGCCGCGCTGGGGGCCAATCGCTGGCAAATTATCAGGCAGATGCTGACCGAAAGTATGCTGCTGGCAATCGTCGGCGGCACCCTGGGAATTCTGATCGCAATTTGGGGAGTCGACCTTCTACGCAATCTCAATCCGGGTGAGGCTGCCAAGTTTGCTCCTGGATGGGACCGTCTCGGTGTCAGTTTGCCTGTCCTGGCTTTCAATCTTGGAATATCGATTTTAAGCGGGCTCTTTTTCGGGCTGGTCCCGGCGCTACAGCTTTCGAAGACCGACCTCAATGAAGGCTTAAAGGAAGGCGGTCGACAGGCCTCCACCGGATCGCATCGACTCCGGAGCCTGCTCGTGATTTCCGAAGTTGCCCTGTCGCTAATGTTGCTCGTAAGTGCGGGCTTGTTAATGCGTAGTTTTGTATCCCTCCTTAATACCAGCCCCGGTTTCAGTCCAGACAATGTACTGACGATGAGACTGGCCCTGCCCGCCGCGAAATATCCCGAGAACCCCCAGAAAGTTTCCTTCTATTCCGCACTTACTGAGCGCGTCCAGGCGCTTCCGGGCGTTGAGTCAGCTGCGCTGGTCAACTACTTACCGCTCGGCGGAAGTAATTCCTCAGACACTTTTTTGATCGAAGGCGCGCCTGAACCGCTGCCGGGACAAGAGTTACTTGGCCGCTACCGAGTCTGCACTTCGCGCTATTTTGAGACCATGGGTATTCCGATCATGAAAGGCCGCAGCTTTACCGAACAGGATCGAGTTGGCGCAACCCCTGTGATCATCGTCAACGAAACTCTGGCGAAGCGCTTTTGGCCCGACATGGATCCCCTGGGCAAGCGGATGCGTTTAGCGGGATCGCTGGACACCAATCCCTGGATGCAAGTTGTGGGAGTTATTCCTGACGTAAAACATGATTTGAGTGTCCCGGTGACGTCGGAGTACTACCTTCCTTACGCCCAGGATCCCTGGGGCTCAATGGTGCTGCTTGCGAAGACCAGCGGTGACCCGTCAGCGATGGCTGCGTCGATGCGTCAACAAGTGTGGTCCCTCGACAAGGACCAACCTGTGTTTGATGTACGCACGATGGAAGAAGTACGCGCGCTCTCGGTTTCACTCCACAGTTTCTCCTCGGTGTCGTTGGGTATCTTTGCCGGCATAGCGCTGCTGCTTGCCGCAATCGGAATCTACGGCGTGATGTCGTATGCAGTGACTCAACGAACGCAGGAGATTGGAATCCGCATGGCGCTCGGAGCGCGAACTGCCGACGTGCTCAAGTTGGTTGTCAGAAACGGAATGACGCTCGCTTTGATTGGAGTGGTTGCAGGTCTCGCGGGTGCATACGGTGTGACGCGGTTGCTTGGCAGTCTTCTGTTTGGTGTAAGTCCAACCGACTTTGTGACGTTCGGAAGCGTGACGCTGGGTTTGCTGTTGGTGGCGCTGCTTGCGTGTTACCTCCCCGCACGGCGAGCGACGAAGGTCGATCCGTTGGTTGCACTCAGATACGAGTAGGTAGGACAGACATTCCTGTCTGTCGGACTATCTCGAGAAGCGTGTTTGATCGGAACAGGTCCTTTGCCAATCGTGAGACAGACAGGAATGTCTGTCCTACTTCACGGGTGGGCACGAGCGCCCAATCTTAAAGGTTCGTGGATTAGAAAAGAATCATGGCGACACTTCTACAAGACCTGCGTTACGCAGCCCGGATGCTGAAGAAGCAATACGGCTATACGTTGATTGCCGTCTTGTCTTTAGCACTGGGCATTGGCGCCAACACCGCGATCTTCAGCGTGGTGGATTCGGTGCTGCTGAAAAAGCTTCCGGTGAACAACCCGGAGCAGCTGGTGTTGTTTAAGTCGCTTACTGTTCCCAACTTCAGCTTTGGCGGTTTCAACGGCAACACCACGCCTGAAGATTCAGGACTGATCGCCGCGACATCTTTCCCCTATCAAGCATTTGCGCGGCTGCGTGAACAGCGCGCGGCCATGTCAGAGGTATTTGCTTTCGCCGGCCTCGGCGTAAATGTGAATGTCGACGGACAAGCTGACGTCGGCAGGGCACAGGTTGTTTCCGGCAATTACTACAGGGCACTCGGC
>JBGTCM010000269.1:0-8225 GCA_041748795.1 Pyrinomonadaceae bacterium | reverse complement strand
TTAGCCCGCGGAGCGGCCGACGGCATAAAGCCTGGGGTGGAGCGCAGCGAAACCCCAGGATCATCATCACAAAAACCATTGCAGAGCCCGCGGAGCGGCCGATAGAGGTCGCAATTTACGAATCATCATTCGATTCGACTGTCGGACGCTCCGCGGGCTTCGAATATTCTCAACCACGGTTCCTGGGGTTACGCTGCGCTCCACCCCAGGCTTTACGCTTTCGGCCGCTCCGCGGGCTAAGGCAAATCTACCCATGATGAACTTAATCAGACCTTCCTAAAGTGTGTTGGACCTAGCCTCCGCCTCATGCTTGAAACTCTTAGCCACTTGTTCTTCCCTTAAACTTCTACCAATCTTCCTGCGCAATGTATTTAAGAACGGATTTGATGGAAGCGACGGTGTAGGTGCCGTCTGCTTTCTCGATTGGAATGTGACGGTAACGACCGAGTGACATTTTGTTGAGTGCGAATGCAACCGACTCGTGCTCGTGAAGCGTTTCCGGATCGGAACTCATCAACTCCTTTACCGGCACCTGCAACGCGGAACTCAGGTTCAGATCGTTAGCTTCTCCCTTCGCTTCAGATCTCGCCACTTCAACCTCGGCCACCGTCTCTTCCACAGACATTTCGTCGAATCGAATTTCTTCAAGGGGAATGTCGCCGAAAGGGGCGTCGATAACCGGAATGGCTTCGACGGGAATCGTGGGCGCAGCCTCTTCGCGTTGCTCAGGCGTTGAATAATCTCCTCGTTCGCGCGATGCAAGGCCCTCCCTGACAGCGTTACTGCCCCGCTGGGTCAGCAGGTCGGCGGACAACCGGCGCAGCACATCGTGTTCGGTAAAGATGCCGACCAGCTTTGGACCATCAAGCACGAGCGCGCAGCCGGTGTTTAGTTCCTTCATACGCGTGGCTACCTCGATTGCCGAAGTGTCAGGGGCGACGATAATCGAAGTCTCCTTTTCGAGCCCGCTCAATTTGTCTTCCATGACATAACGCGCCAAACCTTCAGCCGCTTCCGGACTCGGTATGTCGAGATCGCGAAATGATGAAAGGCAGTTTTCGCAGCGATCGCTGCCGTCGATGTTTTCAGTGCCGCAGGAAGGACAGATCATTGCCGTCTCCGATTGCCGTTTGCCGATTGGGAGTTGGGGGTTCGGTAGGGATTCTATAGCCAGGGGGCAAAGCTGCCAAGGTTCAAAAGGGCACGCGGTCCAGAACCGAGCACGATGAGAGTTGTGTGTGAAACCAACCTGTTTGCTCCTCTTTGCCCCACAACGGGGCTACGTCTGTAATTCCCAGGGTAGCCGCCAAAGCGCGGCAACCCTGGGCTGTAAGCCGAAGCCCCCGTTGTTGGGGCATAAGCCGCGGCAGAGTTGTCTCAGTTATCTCTTGCATCCGGCGCTACCGCGCTCGGTTCTGTATTCGCAATTGTTACGAATAGATTGCTTCTTGCGAACGAAGATTTGTACGACGGCGATCATAAAGCCCTCTCACCCCGGCGAATTCCACAGTTATTAAAGGAAAGCTCACCTAACGGAACCCTCACGGTCCAGTCGATTCAAGCTCACGAATCCAACTCAAGTTTTCCTCAAGGATTCCTCAAGCCTCCTTCATAAAGTGATAACCAGGAAAAACCGATGTCGCCTGCAGACGCGCCGGCAATCGAATCTGCAGCAAGAACAGTTCAAAGGAGAGAATCAAGTGAAAAGCCATCCTTCAAAAGCAATAGCGGTAGTTTTGTTAGCAACGCTGGCCGCCGTCATGGTGTTTCCGACGGCATCGACACGCGGAGCCGGAAGCGGTCCCGCCCTGGATCCACACCGCGTGGCCGTTCCAACTATCGACGTAAACGCGACTGTAGCCGGCCTACGCCAAGCGACAACTGCACAACTGGCAGCCATAGAGCAATTCAAGAGCAACTATGGGAGTCAGACAACGCTCAGATGGAATTCATTTGCGGGTTCTCCGGATGTTATCCGCGGCTTTCACACTGGTCCATCAAACGATACGCCGGAAAATGTTGCGCGCTCTTTCGTAGCTGCCAACTCCACTTTGTTTGGTGTCGATCCTTCTTCACTAGTGCTCGCGAATCAAAAAGAGGCGCTGGGTGGTTACCTGCTGAGGTTTCAACAGACCGCCGGCGGCGTCAGTGTAGTCAACGGGGGGCTGGGATTCCTGATGACTCGAAACAAAGAGATTCGCATGGTAATGGGATCGACGTTTCGCAGTCCCAGCGTAACGTCGGCGCCTTTACTTACGGCCCCGGCCGCGGCCGCGAGTGCGCAAGCCGATATCGCACGCTACGCTAAGTCTCTTCCAAGCGGTTTTGAAGGTATGGTGAAGCCGGCGTTTGACGCGCTGGAACAGGAAGTCGCGCCCATACTGCGGGCCCCAAAACTGAACGTCTTTCCAACGGCCGATGGCTACAAGTTGGCGTGGAACGTGATTGGGTTCTCGCGTAATCCCTTTGGTTTGTTTATCACGCAGATTGATGCCTCGAACGGCAAGATACTGGCTCGCGAAAACAAAGTGCTTTCGCAGAACCCGCTGCCTTACACGGCAGACATCTATCCCAATCACCCTGAACTGGCGAACCCGGACACAGGCGAGCTCAAGCTCGAAGGCGGCGAGCCAGCCGGCTTACTGCGTGTTCAACTTCGAAACTACAACGAAGGTATGAATGCGACCGGTGTCGCTGGACTACTGACTGGTCCACACGCCCTGGTGAAGAACGTACTGGCAACTCAGCAACCTTTTCCTCAGGCAGCATTCGGCACGTGGCATTTTCGTCAGAACAACGCTCCACTCGAAGCCCAACCTAACGAAGCCGACGATCTGGCCGAGCCGGCCGAACACATCGACGACGTCAACATTTTCTTTTTTATTAACTACCTCGTCGAATATCTGCTCGACATCCATCGTCGCGGAGACACCGTGCACAATCGTCTGGGCCAGGGCGATTTTCCCGACAACTTCCCCAACAGCGACAAGCCGCTTGTAGGTCTTCCCCATTTCCCGAGTGATGGCGGCGCGGCCCTCGGGGGTCCTGTGGATACAACGAGCCCGGACGCTGCCCTGCGATCGATGCTGGGACTCGACAACGCTTTCTCAGTTTCGGCGAGTGAAACTATTGACACTCCCGCCGGCCCACAGACCGTCGTCGTAAACCCAACTGTCTACGGGCATGGATATCTCTTCAACGACCTCGGCAAAGACGGCGCGGTTGTTTACCACGAAGGTACACATTCAATCTCGTCGCCCATAGCCGGTCTCGAAGGATCCGAGGGCGGGGCGCTCAATGAAGCGCAAGCCGACCTCTGGGCTTACACCATCACCAACGCGGAAGCTATCGGAGAGTATGTGGTGCAGGGCTCGAGAGCGCGCCAGGCGGTGCGAGAGGGTCGGCTGTTTGCCAGGGACACGGGTGGAGACCCGGATCGTCTGGCCTGGATTCGTTCAGCCCACAGCACGCTGAAGTATTCAGAACTCGGCACGCGCGGCGGCAATGCATTTGAGGTCCATCGAGATGGTGAAATCTACGTTTCAGCGATGTGGGACCTTCGCCATCTGATGATTGCGGCTGAACCACAAATGCGGTTTCTACGCCCGGCTTTCATTAACGGTACCCCAAGTCGCGAAATTTCACAGGGACAGGAAATCTGGGAGCGCCTGCACCTCGGCTCGATTTACCTGCTTGGTCTAACTGCACCAGACACGTTTATCAAGTTTCGCGATGCCGTGATCGAAACCGACCGCATTCTCTATTCGACCGATCCTTCAAACCTCGACGCGCCCGGCCAGCACGAAGCATTGATTTGGCAGGTGTTTGCTTCTCACGAGATGGGCATCAATGCCGACGCTGTTATCGGCGGCCGGCAAACGATCTCAACGCGAGTGCCGCAATTTGCCGTAGATCAGGGACACACGAGCGCGCCGCAGGGCGTAACTGTCGAGCCGGCTTCCTCGAAGACGTTGCGCGTTTCATGGCAGCCGACAGCGGGCGCCTTTGCGTATGAGGTGTTCAAACGCAAATCAGGTACAGCAGGTCAACGTCAGTTTGCCCCAGTGCCTGAGCACCCTTATTTCGATGGGGATGACTCAACGACCGGCTGGAGTCACGTAACTTACGTAACCGGAGATTCGACCAGCTATGTAGACACGGGTGCGATTGCCGAATTCTTTGGCCCGGCTGGTCTGAAGTCCGTATCGGACGCGGCAGGGTTTAATGAAATGTTAGCGACGGAATACGCCGTCCGCGCTTTATCTCTGAATCCCAATCGCCAGGTTGGAGTTTCCGACCTGAGTGCCGGCACCACGGTTAACTCAAACATTCAGGATGTCACCTCAGTGATCAAGGCCAGCATCTCCAATCCAACTATTGGCGGCGGCGTATTCGAGTTTGACCAGACACTCAGAAACGATGGCGTCTCATCAGTTGATGGCATCGCTTACTCGCCAATCAATTTCAAGATCATCAGCATCTCTGATCCGACCGTGAAGGTCGTAAATGCCGACAACGGCGGCGACGGTCAGGCGAATCCGGCATCGTTTATCTACAACCAGTCACTGGCGAGCGGAGCAACTTCGAGTGCGCGCCGCCTGAAATTCAGTAACCCGCAGTCACGAATGTTCACGTTTGGCGCCGTGATCACTGCACGTGTCCGGACCGCTGCGGTTGCGGCAAATGGCAGTCAGCCTGGCGACGGCACCGGACTGTCGTCTTCCGCTCAGAAGTCTACGAGCACTGATGTACTCACGGGAATCGTAGTTGCGGGATCCGGCGGCGTGGCTCTGGTAAATGGTGTCGATTACCTCGACATTCCTTTCGTTGCCAAAGCGAATTCCTTTGGCGTCGATGGAGCTATGGAAGTCTCACCGGTTGCGACCAATACATTGCCCGATCTCGACCTTGAGCTGCGCGACGCGCAAGGAAACGTACTCTCGTCATCGGCTAACTTTGGTCCTCGGGAATGGGTCAGCGCCATGATTACGCCGGGCGAGACTTACGTCTATCGCGTGATTGGCTTCGTGAACGGGCCGACGCAGGTAAGCATCACCAGCACCCAATTTTTCCCGGCCGGGATGGGGCCAGGGGACGGAGGCGGCAGCGGCGCAAGTACTCCGTTGTTACCGACGGTTAACGGTTCAACTGCACTCCGAGTTTTGCAGTTCACGGTTAACCCACTAACAAAGACAGTAAGCATTAAGCTGTAAACAACTATGGGCCAGGCAGACACATTCTGCCTGGCCCAACTCTTTGAATGTAGTTACTACCGCGAGTTGGCCCGGCAACAGGCGTACAGAGTTCAACCTTCAGGTTGCTCTTCGCCACCACATCGCAATGTTTGAAAGTTAAAGCCACAACCTAAAGGTTGAACTCTGAGCTACAAGCCTGAAGTTCAGAGTTCAAGCCTGAGGCGACGCCGAAGACGACGGCGAGGTCGAGCAAGGGGGTGCGGTTTTCTGATGTGCGGCTCAAGACGGGGGTGCGGTTGAGGTATGCGGAACAGGGGAATCCAAAAGGCGAGCCGGTCATACTGCTGCATGGCTATTCGGATTCGTGGTTTTCGTATAGCCGCATTCTGCCGTTGATAGACAAGAAGTACCGCGTCTACGTACCGGACCAGCGAGGTCATGGCGACTCGGATCGGCCGGTGAGTGGATATACGTTTCCTGATTTCGCTGCCGACGTACTCGCGTTTATGGACGCGAAGGGTTTGAAGAAAGCAACGATTGTCGGTCACTCAATGGGCAGCTTCGTTGCGCAGCATGTTGCCGTGGCGGCGCCGGAACGTGTTAACAAGCTGGTGCTGGTTGGTTCGGCAACTACGGTTCACAACAATGTCGTGCTCGAGTTGCAACGTGAGGTCGCCGGGCTTAGTGATCCGGTTTCGCCGAAGTTTGTACGTGAATTCCAGACCGGTGTGGTCTCGCAATCTGTGCCGAATGAATTTATGGACGAGGTGATTTAGGAGAGCTTGAAGGTGCCCGCACGCGTGTGGCGCGATGTGATGGCCGGGATGCTTGCGTCACCCGCGAAGCTCGACTTCAGCAAAGTCACCGCGCCGACGTTGATCGTGTGGGGTGATAAGGAAAATGTTTTTCCGAATCGCGCTGATCAGAACGCGCTGACGAAAGCGTTTCCGAATGCGGTGTTGAACGTTTATGAGGGAACCGGTCACTGTCCGAACTGGGAAAAGCCGGAGCGGTTCGTGAAGGATTTGGAAGCCTTCCTGGATAGATAAGTGTCGGGTGTCGGGTGCCGGTTAGATTGTCCTGGCTCCAGCGGAGCCAAATGTTTATAGAACCGGTGATAAAAACGACCCGCGCTCCAGCGGAGCGCAATGTTTCGCTGATGATAATTACGTTTCGCTCCGCTGGAGCGAGGAGGAATCTATTGGCATTCGTGTTCTATAAACATTACGTCCCTACGGGACGGGGAGGAATCTCTTGGAGTTCGTGTTCTATAAACATTACGTCCCTACGGGACGGGGAGGAATCTCTTGGAGCCCGTGTTCTATAAACATTACGTCCCTACGGGACGGGGAACAATCGTAAAGGTTTAAGACCACTGCGTTAAGGTCTAAGCCCACTGCGGGTGAGAATATCCTGGAAGCGTTTATCGGAACGGAGCTTTGCGAAGACCGGGTCGACCTTCAAATTCATCAACCACACATCGCGCCCTTCGTAAGCGCGCTCCAGCCAGTTGAACGCCTGCTCCTTATCGCCCAGTCCCGTGTGAACCGCTGCGATCGTGTAAGGCGAAACATAGCGTCTGGTTTCCAGGTCATGCAAATCAGTTAACACCTGGCGCGCCTCAGCAGTTTTGCCCGATGCGGCATAGGCATGGCCCAGAAGAGCCAGCATCAACGGGCTTCCGGAAATCTTCACGCCTTTTTGAAACTCTTCGATCGCCTGTGGGTACATTCCTTTTCCCTCGTAGGCGAGACCGAGATACCGGCGCGCCGGAAAGGAATTTGGATCGAGCTTCAGAATCTTCTTGCACTGCTCTATTGCTTCATCGTTTCGTCCGGACAAGTAGTAGATCCAACCGAGGTGTGAACTGGCGGTGAACGATAACGGCTCGAGTTCCGAGGTGCGTTTCGCTTCGGCGATCGCTTCATCAAACCTTTCAAGCGCGGCCAGGTAGGAGCTGTACCATTGATGAGCGGGTGCGTAGGTCGGCTTCAGCTGAATAGCCAGTCGAAACTCGCGCTCTGCTTCCACGCGATTGCCCTCCCAGCGAAACTTGATGAACGCGAGGGAGCTGTGGGCTTCGGCAACCGTGTCATCGATTTCAAGCGCTTTCTCCGCGGCTGCTTTGGCTTTCGGGAAACCATCCTTCGGTTTATGCACGCCGTAAATCACCTGCATGTTGTAACAGTCAGCCAGGCCCGCATAAGCCGCCGCGTAGTTAGGATCCGTCTTAATCGCCTGCTCAAAGTAGGCAATGCCCTGTAACAGTCCTTCGGCGGTGCGCTTGTTCCAGGCATTGCGGCCCTTCAAATAAAGACGATACGCCTCCAGCTGCTTTTGCTCTTCAACATTCAATCTCAGGCGCAGGTTTTCAAATATGTCGCGCGAGATTTCTTCATGAACGAGAAGAATGTCGGACAGCCGGCGCTCGTAATGCTGGCCCCAGATCTGGGAGACGCTATCAAGGTCAATAAGTTCCGCCTGAATGCTGATCGTGTCGCCGTTACGACGCACGCGGCCGGTAACTACGGCCCGCACATTCAACTCCTCACCGACCTTACGCGGATCAACGTTGCGACCTTTGTAAGTAACCATCACACTCCGCGGAACCACACGCAGTTTGGGAAGTTTGGTTAAGCTGTTGACCAGGCTGTCGGCAATCTCGTCATCAAGAAACTGCGTATCTGCGTTGGGATTTTCATCGACAAACGGAAGCACGGCGATCGACTGAATGGTGGTGGGCGCGGCTCCCGCTTTGTTGCGGGTGCTGAGGTAAGCGATACCGGCAACAACCGCGACGACGGCGGCGAGCGTAAAGGCGACGGCCGCAACGCGTCTGGATACAAGCGTCGAAAGGCCAACGGCTGAAGCCGGCGGCCGGCGATTCACGTCCGGTTGATTTTGTGGCGCTGGCAGCGCTGCCTCACTGGCGAGCGACGAGATGGCCACAGTGTTAGCTGAACTGTTTTCGCCATTGCCGCTGGTCTTGCTCACGGGCGCGACAAACCGATAACCGCGTCGCGGTACAGT
>JBGTCM010000268.1:0-6538 GCA_041748795.1 Pyrinomonadaceae bacterium | reverse complement strand
GCCAGCGCGTAAGCCATGACTATCCAATGAAGCTTGTTGAAAAGCCAAACACCGCTCATGTTGACTACCAGCACCGCGATCACCATCGCCAATGGCAACATGCCATGGGAACTGTGACGCGCTCTCCACGCCGCAAATGCGCACAGGCCGATGCCGAGGAACAATGGGAACGATCCCAGCAGACCAGATGTCACCACGCCGTGAAGGATCAGATTGTGTGGGTTCTTAATTTCTTCTTCCGGATGGCCCAACCGCGCCCCAAGCTCATAAACACTTGTCACCGGCCCCCATCCCAGTAATGGTCTATCCTTAAACATCTGCCACGCCGTCGGATAGATCAGTTCTCTCCGCGCCAAGTCGCCGTCTTCGATGGTTTCCTCGAAACGAGTGCGCATCACGTCTGACTGAAAGGCGGCGAGAGCCAATAGTCCCAGCAGCAGTAACAGTCCAAGAATATTTATGGCTTTTTTGCTAAGCGATCCTTTGCCCAACGCGAAAGTAAGCAGCGCTGCGCCCAACGCCAGGATCGCACCGCGCGACCCGGTCTGAATCAGGACAGCCGCGAGCACTATGAGAAACGGAGCAGCGAGCAGCAACGGACGGATCAGATTCTGCTTACGCGTATACAACAGGCCGATAAGTGCAAGTATCCCCACGACCAGAATGCGCGCCAGATGGTTAGGATGAAATCCAAGCGCTGCAGCCCGTTGGACGCTGCCCTTGGCATCGACCGCGCTTTCTACGACGCCCAGCAGTTGCAGCAGCGCCAGCACTGAGCAAGCGGCCGCAAGAGTCAGCAGGGCCCTCTCGGCCGTGGCTTTGTGACGCATCACGTTAAAAGCAATCCATGCCAGAAGGGTTAACTGGAACAGAACGATTGTGCTTTGCACAAACATGGCGCGGTAACTCGATGGCTCAAGCAATCCCATCAACACATACAGATACAAATAGATGAGGAAGCACCAAAAACCTTTGGGCGGCCATCGCAGGAAGAGTCCCGGCTGCAGCAGCGTACTGAGGAGCAAAAGGGCGCCGAATAGTGTGGGCGGCTCAATTAGTCCGAGGTCCTGGCCCGCTGTTTCAAGAGTGAGGGAGAAGATGAACGCGTAAAACAACCAGCGGACCACAGTGATCGGATACTGCGATTTGGTTGTACCGAGGTGTTCGTTCATCGATTTTGAATTCTCAATCTGCAGGCTGCTAAAAAACTAAGATACGATCCACGAATCACACGAAACTGTACGAAAAGAGATTTTATGTGTCACTTCGTTTAGTGGATCGCTGTGCATTACGAGATCGACTAGTTTGGCAGCCATTATGGAGTGATCGTACTCACGATGTTGGTGTAGGCTGAGCTACCTGCATCGTTGTAAGCGCGAACGCGATAGTAGTACTTAGTCTTCGACGTTAACGTTGAATCCGTATAGCTGATCATGTTCGGGCCCGGCTTGCCCACTTCGGCAAACGTAATCCCATCCACCGAACGGTAAACCTTGAAAGCAATCTCGTTGTTGGAGTTATCGGTCCACGTCAATCTGATCTGACTTGTAGAGATTGCCGTAACTGATAGATTGCTGGGCGCATTCGGCTTCACGGTTGCCGAAGCAAAGGTGGTAGCGATTGCCGTGTTCGAATCTGCCGTGTTGCCGGAAGCATTGAATGCCAGCACCCGGTAGTAATAAGTCGTGGCGGCGGGACGGCCAGTATTTGAGAATGTGGTCACATTAGGGCCGAGTATTGCAGTGCGGAAGAACTCGATCCCATCGACCGAACGATAGACTTTGAAGCCGTCTTCGGCCGTTGAATTATCTGTCCATGTCAAATCGATCTGCTGCGATGAAACAGCCGTAGCGATCAGGTTGCTTGGCGCCCCAAATGTGGTCGTGGGCAAAAGTGTTATAGCCTCCGCGACATTCGAGTATCCGGAAGACCCTGTCGCGTTGAAGGCGCGAATACGGTAGCGATAGGTCACCCCGGCAGTCAGCCCAGCGTTGGAATGAGCTGCTACGTTGGATGTCGTCTGTGCGATTTGCGCAAAGTTACTGCAGCCGCCGCCCGAGCATCGTTCGACATAAAAACCATCTTCGTTGTTTGCGTTGTCCAGCCAGGCCAGGTCGATTTGGCTTGTCGAAACAGCGTTGGCAATCAAATTAGTTGGTGCTGTGGGAAGAGTCGGAGCCGTAGTGCCTTCCGCTACATTCGAGTAAGTCGAATTGCCGTTGGCATTGAACGAACGAACCCGGTAACGGTAGGTAGTGCCCGGCGCCAGACCGGATTGCACATAAGATGTAACGTTAGTGCCAACCTGGGCGACCTGTGAGAAGCTCGTGCATCCCGCGCCCGAGCATTGCTCCACGTGAAAACCACTTTCGTTGCCCGCGTTATCGGTCCAGTTCAGAGTGATCTGAGTGCCGGACACGTTTGCACTGAGGTTAGCTGGTGCGGCCGGCAGAGAACTCTGTTGACCTAAGGAGAAGTTATCGATGACAGTACCGCGAATGGTTATAAACTCAAAGGTAAGCGTCGTCGGGCTCGCAGTAACCCTCATAGCTCCGTAGTCTTCACCGAATCTAATTACGCTACCCGCGATGGGCGTAAAGAAATCCCCCTTGCTCTTGCCACCGAGACCATTAGTTATGAAAGGGATTCCTTTCATGACCCGTTCGTAAAGGTGATGATGCCCCGCCAGGACCGCACTGGCTCCCCATGCTTCATAGGGCCACTGCAAAGTCGGGTACGAAGAACGCGACGAATAAGGCGGATGATGAAGGTAGACTATTTTCCAGGGGGAGGTTGACGCGGCCAGCTTATTTCGAAGCCACTGTGCCTGAACAGAGGTGGCCTTTATTCCGTCGGGTTCAGATGAATCGCTATCCAGAACGAAGAAGTGCACCGGGCCCCGCACAAAATCGTAATACCGTTCGTTGTTCGGCAACGTGAAATAATCCAGGTACGGTTTCAGCGGTGCTCCCAGATGGTTGTCCCAATCGTGATTGCCGATCGCCGGCCAGAATCTGTTAGTGGTTGCTCCGGGCCCGTAAGTCCCGCGATATGGGTAGATATATTCTCGGTAGTATTTGCCGATGTTCGCGTCAATCGTGGCCGCCTCGCCGTCCGGATAGTTGTTGTCGCCGAGAGTGATTATGAATTCGGGGTTCCAACTCTTAACCAGATTCGCTACGGCAAGCTCATCTGAATCATCCGAGCCAAAGTCGCCGATTGCGGCAAAGGAAATGGTGCCTTGCTCCTGCGCTGACTCTACGGTGGCAACGCGCGATGGGGAGCTGATTAGAACCCCAGCGATAACCATCATCGTCAGGTACATGTAAAGCCTGTACACCGATCCGCGATTCTGTAGTCGTTTCATAATCATTCCTTGCGCGAACTAGCGCGAGAAGAGCAGAGTCCTCAGCATTGTTAGGCGTTTGACGATAGCGCCTCTTGATTTGCGATTAAGTCCGGCAATAAGTCCCACGCCCAACGCGAGCGCGAAGCTGATGCCGGAACAGATCGCCCAGATAAACCAATTGTCCGCCTGTAACACGCTGCCCAGATAAGCCGACACGACGAACATCAGCGTCATCACCGCGGCGGGACGTAACGCGCCGGTTAACTCGGGTCGACTGCTGCGGCCCAATTGCTTGTTGATGACAAAGGGGTATGAAATCGTCAGCGCTAACCGGCCCAGAATCATGCCGAGACAGAGGCCCGCGATCCCCATTCGCGGAATCAACAGCGCACTCAAGCCAATCGAGATAACCGCGGCAACTACGGCCATGAGAACCTTCTCGCGTAGTTGCAAAGTAAGATCGATGACGTAGGAATCGTTTCGAATGTAGATGAGCTGGACAATCATCAGGACCATCAGGAGGTTTGCCCAGAAACCGGAATAGTGTTGCGGTCCAACCCAGAGAAAGATGAAAGAACGGTTCCAAAGGAGGATGGTGGAACCGACCGCCGCCAGGATTAGCCAGCTGACAGTCATCATCTCAATTCTTATTTCCGCAGCGCGTGCGTATTGTTTCTGGCCAATGACGCCACCAAGTCCTGGAGTCACCGCTCCCAACACAATCGTAACCAGGCTCAGTAATGTCATGCCGGAGAAACTGGTTAACGCATACGTCGCCACATCTGTAGACGAAGCCACCATTCCCAGAATCAGTATGTCGCTCGCCATCACAAATTTGCTTACCGCGGCCCACGCAAACCACCAGACGCTCAACTTTAGAAACGAACGAACCTCGCTCATGACCGGCCGCGCAAGACCAAACCACGGCACATACTTCTTAACCACTACCAGGAACAAAACACCGGTCAGCGCGGCGAGTATCACTTGGCCAGCGGCGAGTCCGATGAGTCCGCTGCCGATGTAGAGGGCGCCAACAGTTAACCCGCCGCCCACTACGTTGAGCGCCGCCTGCCATCCCATGCGCTTGTAGCCGAGATTCATGCCGCGCAGGACCGATTCCGGTAACGACACCAACTGTATGAGCAGGAAGTTTGCGACCAGCAACCCGCAGGTAACGCGCACCGTCACGAACATCTCGGCGGGAACTTTGGTAATGTAAGGAGAAATCCATACCAGCAGCGCACTCATCGCGATCAGCACCGGTAGAAACAGGAACCAAACTCCCATCGCGCTGCCCACATGACGGCGCTTCGCCTCGTCATCATCAACGAGCTGTCGATTTGCGATGACCCACTTGAGCGCCTGGGTGGGGCGGCCGTCGGCGGCATGCATGTAGGTAATGAGCCGTCCAAGAATTTGCCAAACGCCGAATAGGGAACTGCCCAGCCCGTTGACGACCATCGGAGTAACTACCGCGAGTACGCCTCCTTTGACGACCGCATCTAGCAGGGACGCGAAGGCATTGAGATACGCTTTGTGCGTTAGCCCCTTTACTCGCGATTCCCCGCGCGGCAGTTCGGGCGATTCACTCGCAGCCGTCACATTCAGTTCAACAGTTGACATACTTTTAGACCTGGCCGTAGGCGCCGGCCAGAATCCGATTGGCGATGTCTTCCAGTGATTCGCGATCGGTTCTGAACCTGATCACTTTCACGGCATTGCACCGGGTCAGTTCGAGCATCACACGCTCAAACGCCTCGCGGTAACGGCCGAGGTGCTCGAAGATTTCGACTTCCGAAAGGTTTTTCGTCCGGTGGGGCTTATCGCGTTCTCGAATCCGGCGCGCGAGCACGGCATCAGGTGCATCGAGCCAAATCACCGCATCCAGCGTGGGACCGACACGGTTGAACAGGCCCGTCATCCAGCTAATCGAGTCAGGCGCTTCGCCGGCGCCTCCGAAAGCGCGCAGCTTAGCGAGACCAAAAACGCCGCCCTCGTCCAACAGCAACGCCCGATAACCCTTTGTTGATTCGCGACGGAGCAGGCGTCGCAGCCCGTTGATTTGAATGACGAGCTTTATGTCTTCCAAAGTGAAACCGCCGCGACCGAAGAGTCCTAATAGATCGGTCAAGGACGAGAAAGTGCTGCCGGCCAACAGCGGCAACGGCAATCCCCAAATGCTCAGGCCAGTCTTAATTGTCGCGTCACGACCTCGCAACAAACTCGTGAGCGTGCTTTTACCCGAACCCGCTGGTCCAATGATTTCTGCTGTAAACGGACGAGTCATTTTTGGAGTGCGGCGGCTCGACGCCGTTTTGTTTTCCGTGTGTATGATTGCCCTGTGGTTGAAGTTGGTAACGAAAAGCGGCGTCGAGCCGCCGCACTCCAAATTAAATCTGTTGCCATATATGAGAACGCAGCTCGGCCAAAACGCTTTCCACCGGGTGGCTGGCGTCAATCAAATGTGCCTGCGTGCCGGTCCAGTCAGTTTCCCAGATCTCGTGTGAGCGCGTGCGCACGTGATCTTCGTTTTCGTCCGTCTTCCGGCGGACCGCAATCTCGGGATCAACTCGCAAAACCAAAAGCAGATCGGGCTGCATAATCTGTTGGTAGCGCTTGTTCTCAGCGTTCATGAGCGCTCTGCTCAACCAGGTCAATTCAGTTCCTTCAAGAGTGCGGCCGATGTTTGGACCATCCATCAAGGCAATGCCGTCCAGCAGGAAACGATCGCAGATCGCGATGCCGCCATTGTCGGCAAATCGACGGGCTTTCAAGTAAACACGGTGCCGATCTCTTGCAGCGCAAACCCATCGCACCAGGCGAAGGTAACCATGACCCGAGGTGTCCTCATCGGGGCGTCCCGGAAAACATTTCTGTAGGCCTCTGTTAATCAGGGCTTGGCTTCTCAAGCCAATGATGACAGCGATGGTAAATGGAGAGCGTCGCGGTTTGCCGAAGTGGAAGATCCTGACCGCGAAGTTGTCGCGGAGCCATTTGTTGACTCCTTTGACGGCTGTTGTTTTGCCCGCGCCGTCACCACCCACCAGGGCGATTAATGCGCCGCCATTCACAAAATGTTTACGAGTGTGCCTGCCGAGAACTCGCTCACTAAACAACCTGGTCATTAGCCGCCACGATTTCAATGCTCTGTCGATGTGGCGATGCCGCCTTGCATTGGCGGATAGCACT
>JBGTCM010000267.1:0-9559 GCA_041748795.1 Pyrinomonadaceae bacterium | reverse complement strand
CCTTCCTTCACCAGTTGTTCATCAATCGCTGCCCACGCGCCCATGTAGATCGACGCCGCCGGCACGCCAAGCGCTGCGGCTTCGCGATTCATCGTTCCACCACCGCTAACTACCAAATCACTGTGGGCGATCAGGTTCGCGCCATCGAGCGGCTCGCGCGGCACGATCAACTGGCCCGCTGAGTACATCTTTCGTTGCGCATCGTTCCGAGGAAGCAGCACAACTTTTGTGTTCGGCGCCGCGGCGAGATGATTAATTAGATGATCAAACAGTTCGTTTTCGAACCGATGATAAAGGGCCTCGCTGGCTGGGGGCCGCACAGTCACAAGCATGTCCGTCGAGCTTATACCCATCTGGCCCAGTTGTTCTGCAAACAGCGGATCGCTTTGAAAGCCGGCCAGGTAAACGTCTTCCTTGAGTCCTTCGTATCTTCTTACTTTCGCAGCTTGCGCACCGAAGCGTTTTAAACCGTCTTCGGGAAACGCACGCGGAACGATTATCCGAGACGCGAACCGAAATGCGAGGTGATTCGCAGGCTGGTGCTCGTAATCCATCAGTGTCACGGTTCTCAGTGAGAGAACGCGCGCTGCGAGAATTTGAGAATAGGAATTATGACTGACTGCCAGATCCAGATCTCGTCCACGGGCCCACCTAGCCAGGGACATCGCCCGTCCTACGAGGTTGCCGGCTTTTCCCGAAAGGGCGCCGCCTCCGTGTCCGCCGATCACTTTCGGCGCCATACCCGCCGCTTCAGCCAATGGGACCGTCTCCGCGAAATCACGGGCCGTTATGAACACTTCATGATTGCGTTCCCTGAACTCATTTGTAAGCGAGCGAAAGAATGGAACATGTGGTGAGTTGGCGAGATCGATCCAGATTCGCATGACGATGATGGCGGCGAGAGGTTACGGATGGACGGCAACCGGCCGCCTGGAAAACTCTCGCACTGCATCTGTTGTGTGGGCCAGCTGTTCGCTGGTGAGCTCCGGATACATCGGCAGCGATAACATTTCTCTCGAAAGGAGTTCAGTTTGTGGCAAGTCGCCTGCTTTGTATCCCAGATCACGATAGGCACGCTGCAAGTGGACCGGAATAGGATAATGAATCCCGGTGGAGAGTCCGGCGGCCTGAAGATAGTCGCGCATCTCGTCGCGCTCCTCGGCGAACAAAGGAAACACATGATGGACCGACTTGCAGTTAGCGGGTTCAGCAATCAACCTTGGACCGGCATCCGCCAGCTCGCGTTGATAGAAGTCCGCATGCCTGCGACGTGCCGCGGTCCATTCGTCCAGGTGTTTCAACTTAACGCCCAGCACGGCGCCCTGCAAGGCCTCCATGCGATAGTTAAAACCGACGCGTTCGTGATGATACTTACTGCTCTGACCATGGTCGCGCAGTTGCTTAATCACATCGACAAATCGCTCGTCGTTGGTAACCACGGCGCCCGCCTCGCCGTAAGCCCCGAGATTCTTACCGGGATAGAAACTAAAACAAGCAAGCTCGCCGATACTTCCCGCGCGGCGTCCCTTGTACTCGGAGCCATGCGCCTGGGCCGCGTCTTCGATCACGATCAGATTATGTCGGCGAGCGATGTCGATGATGGGATCCATGTCGGCGCAGGCGCCATACAGATGCACGGGCATGATCGCTTTGGTTCGAGGTGTAATGGCCGCTTCGATCTTGTTAGGATCGATGGTACAGGTTTCAGGATCGACATCGACGAAAACCGGCGTGGCTCCCGTGTAAGTTATGGCCGCGGCACTCGCGATAAAGGTAAAACTAACAGTGATGACTTCGTCGCCTGGTCCAACTCCGGCCGCCAGAAACGCGAGGTGCAGAGCACTGGTGCCGGAGTTTACGCCGAACGCGAACCGCGTCTGACAATAGTTGGCGAAATCCGCTTCGAATGATTCAACCTGCTCGCCCAGTACGAAATGACAACTCTGAAGCACTTCAGAAATGGCGGCGTCGACTTCGCCCCTGATACTTTCATACTGCTTTTTCAGATCGACTAATGGAATCATTTCTTATGTAGGACAGACATTCCTGTCTGTCTTGCTCCCGCCACAATACTGTTTGGCTCACGGCATGGTAATTAACGTAGGACAGACAGGAGTGTCTGTCCTACTTCAAGATCTCAACCAGCTGTCCCCGGGCGCGCAGGGATTTCTCCGCCGCTTCCACTATTCTCACCAACCGCAGGCCGTCAGTGCCGTCGGTGTCAGGCTTCTTATTGTTTTCAATGCAATCGACAAAGTGCTGGGCCTCGATTTGAAGGGCCTCGGTTGAGTCGAGCCGCGGCGCCCACATATCGCCGGATCGATAACTTACCAGCATTTCGTAAACCGCCTCAGGGCTTTGCGAAACGGTGATGCCCTTGTCACAGACCTTCACCTTTTCGCTAGGCTCAAGGTCATCATAAAGGATCATTTTCTCGCTGCCGCCGATCAGAGTATGTCTGACTTTTACCGGCGTAAGCCAGTTGACATGAACATGCGCTATCTGGGGCTCATCGAAAAACAGGGTGATGTACGCCACGTTTTCCGGCTGGCCGGGAATGTGACTTATTCCCGTGGCCGAAACCGCGGTGGCCTTGGTGGGCAGTACATAATCCATAACCGAGAGATCATGGATCGCCAGGTCCCAGATCACATTTACATCATGCTGAAACAGACCCAGATTCACCCGCACCGCATCGTAATAGTAAATGTCACCTAAGGCATTGGCGGTGATCAATTCACGAATCTTCCTTACCGCGCTTGTGTAAACGAAGGTGTGATCCACCATGAGGACTTTCTTGCGCCGCGCGGCTTCATCAATCAGGCGTGAGGCCTGATCGGAGTTTGCCGCCAGAGGCTTTTCCACCAACACGTGTTTGCCGGCCTTGAGCGCGCCCATTGCTAATTCGAAGTGGGAGGACACGGGCGTGGCGATAACGATGGCGTCGAGATCTTGATTCTGAAAGAGCGACTGACAATCGCTTGAAATCTGGATCGTGGGATAACGAGTTTTTAACTGGACCAGCCGCTCACCACGAAGATCGCACACAGCCACGACGGTGGAACCGGGCGCTTCCATAAAATTGCGCACCAGGTTTGGCCCCCAGTATCCATATCCGATAACGCCGACTTTGATCATGCTTCAGGTAGGACAGACATTCCTGTCTGTCTTTGAATAATGAAATACTGAAGACCGCAAAAAGACGATTTTCCATGTATCATTTTTCATTTTTCATTGTACCTACATGAACCACTACAAGCACCTGACCGACGATGACAAATGAAAAATGATATATGGAAAATCTGCCTTCTTGTTTCCGACAATCGTACTTCGTTGGCAGGATGAGACAGACAGGAATGTCTGTCCTACTTTTTTCGCACGTCGCCAATCACTTGCGCAGGCACTCCGGCTACGATCGCGTAATCTGCCACGTCTTTGGTTACGACCGCTCCGGCGCCAATCAATGCCTGCTCACCAATCGTGACGCCTGCTAAGACGCACGCATTGCTCCCAATCGATGCACGGCGTTTTACACGTGTTTCGATTACCGACCAGTCAGCCTCTGTTTGCAGCGTTCCCTCGTCACTAACGGCGCGCGGATACAAATCATTGGTGAACATCACGCCGTGACCGACGAAAACTTCATCCTCAATAGTCACGCCTTCGCAAATGAAAGTGTGCGAGGAAATCTTGCAACGCGCTCCGACGGAAGCGTTCTTTTGAATCTCGACAAACGCGCCGATTTTGGTTTCAGACCCGATGTGGCAACCGTACAGGTTCACCAGGTCAGGGTGAAAAATCTGGACGTCCGGTCCTAACGAAACATCAGAAGCGATTGGCATTAGAATGTCTCTATTACAGAACCGAGCGCGGTAGCGCCGGATGCTACAGACCTCTCACGGAATCTGGACAATTGATCCGACTAAACTAGCCGCCACCAGCACGCATGCTGGGAACTGCTGAAGCCGCGGCGCCCGCGGCATCCGGCGCTACCGCGCTCGGTTCTGTAAGGCCAGCAAACTAACAGTTTGCTTTACGATGCTTTCGCTTCCAGCAGCCGGGCTAATGCGTAAAGCATCCAGCTTTGGGTCCAGCGCATGAATGGCGTATGAACGGTGTGAAAGCGTCGACGTTGATAGTAAAAGAAGCCGGTGCGGTCGCGCAGATTCTGAATAGTCCAGGCTGCAATCTTCTCTGCCAGCGAAAGCGCTTCGGGATCCAGTTCTTCCAGGTCCACGAGCGTCACAATCGCCGTGGCAGCCGCGTGTGCATCTGCTGGATAAAGCGTGTCATGGTAGTATTTCGGCCACCCGTCTGCAAGAAAGAAGCTCCCCCGCCAGAACTTGAAACCACCAAGCAAAGCTGGGCGAAACTCCTGGTCGGCCGCCGCCGAACACTGCGTGATCACGGCGAGCGAACGCAGCACGTAGGCAGTGTGAAAATTATCGACCCAGGCTTGTTGGCTGTCCGTGCCATAAACCCATGAACCGTTGGATTGTTTTCTACGTGCAACAAAACGTGCGGCACGCACAGCCAATTCAGAGAGCCCGGAGTCGTCCTTTATTAAACCAACGATGGCCAGAGTCTCAGCTGCCAGCAAGCTCGCATTGAAAACCTGCGTGTGGTCCAGCGGTGAATAGCTGAAGCAAACCTCTGAGTCGGATTCCGCCGTGCGATTCAGATCCTGCCGAATGAAATCACACGAGCTACGAGCTGCTTCCAGATAGCTGTCATCCTTAAAGGCGTCGAAGCCCTCCGTCAACGCGCGGACGGCAAACGCTGTCGGAACTACCGTCGGTGTGCCTTTGGGAACAAAGAAATGCCGACTTTGCCAATCGAAGTTGTAGCCCCACGCTGCTCCGCTGTAACCGGAAAGCTGAAGGCCGAGCAACTCTTCGAGAAGATCCCGCGCGTCCTTTTCAGCTTCAGGAGTTTTTAGGCGGCGATAATTCGCGATCGCGGCCAGGGCAAAGAGGGCAACGCCTTTTGCGTTCTTTTGCGCGGGCACTTGCGTGAGTTGCCTCAAGTTAAGCGGCGAACGTTTATTGAGTTGTGTCCAGGTAAGTCGAGCTAGTTTGGAATGCCGCAGCGGTGTTGCCTGAAAGATCGGGCTATTCAAGGCGTCAAATGGATCGTGCCCGGCAAAGTGGCGCGCGCGGCACCAGTGAAGCAATTCGTTGAACGCCTGGCTGAGAGTGGGCTGCATAAAAAAGGCGGGCTAACTTGTCCTTTGAACGCTCTCCGGTCGGGAAGTAGGACTCTCCGGTTGGAAAGTAGGACTCTCCGGTTGGGAAAGTAGGACTCTCCGGTTGGGAGTTAGATCGACGTCACCTCGCAGGTGTGTGTGCTCTCAGGTTGGGAAGGAGGGCATGCCCCCGGTCTTCGTCGCGCAACTCGAATCATGAACAGTCTGAGCGCCTTCAGTCACTGACGGGTAGCCAAGGTTCTGAATTTACTCTAATGCGCCAGTAACGCGACGAAGAGCGGGGGCAAGCCCTCCTTCCCAACCTGAGAGCACACTCACCTGCGAGATCTCATCGGTTCTACACCCTAACGGAAAAATCGCTCTTGCCCGTTCTTGGCGACTTGGCGTTCTTGGCGTCTTGGCGGTTAGTTCATTCAACTTACTGACTACTGCTCACCGACGTCTCAATCCGCTTCGCTGTTTCAATGAAGCTTTCGTGCCATAGCTCAAACATGAGCAGCGTCCACAGTAGCTTGCGATGATTTGCAACGCCGCGTTCATGCTCGTCCTGGAGTCGGCTCACATACTCCGGATTGAAGACCCCGGCCCGGCGTACGCGCTCCGGTGACAAGAGATCTCGCGCCAGGGGTCGCAGGTTTTCTTTGAGCCACTCAGCTACCGGAACGCCGAATCCTTTCTTGCCCCTGCGGATTACGGAGGAGGGCAGGTAGTCTTTGACTGCTCGCTTCAAAATATACTTTGTGGTGCGGCCCCGAAGTTTATAATTTGGCGGCAACGACGCAGCAAACTCAGCCACTCGCGGATCCAGAAACGGCGCCCGTACCTCCAGCGACACAGCCATGCTGGCCCTATCAACCTTCGTCAGAATGTCTTCGGCCAGGTAAAGCTGTGTGTCGATGCTTTGCATGCGCTCCACGACGTCGGTCGAATCACACTCATTCCATATCTGACGCGCGTCGCGGTAGATATCGCTGCTGCTGGCGGCCAATACTTCCGAAGTCAACAACTGCTTCTGCTCGTCCGGTGTGAAGGAACCAAACCAGATGTGGTGCCGAACAACCGGCTCGTACTTCGATCCGGCAATAAACCGTTTCGCTCTGTAGTCAAACGAAAGATTTTTTGTCTTCACGGGCAACAGGCCCACCAGGGGTTCGATTATGCCGGCGCGCAGGAAATTCGGCGTGCGCGCATAGATGGCTGCCAACTGGTGCCCTTGATACATTGGATAGCCCGCAAAAATCTCGTCGCCTCCATCCCCTCCAAGAGCCACGGTCACGTGTCTGCGCGTGAACCGCGACAACAAATAGGTCGGCACCAGCGACGGGTCGCTAAACGGTTCGTCCATCCACGCGCCAATCTCGCCCACAAGATTTGCGGCCAGATTTGCGCTGAGACGTTCTTCGTGGTGATCGGTGCCGAGAAACTTGGCGACGGCCCGGGCATATGATGATTCGTCAAACGAGGACTCGGCAAACGAAATTGAAAACGTCTTGACTGGCTCGGATGAGGCGCGCACTGCGAGCGCTGCCACAGTGGATGAATCAACGCCACCGGAAAGCAGAATTCCCAAAGGCACATCTGAAACCAAACGCATGCGCACCGAGTCGCCCATTAGTTGGAGCAGATGCTCGGCCGCCTCCTCTTCCGACGGTGGAGGCTCCTTGGTTTTGTACTTGAGTTGCCAATAACGCCGCGTTTCGACGTTGCCGTCTTCCAGCGTCAGCAGGTGGGCCGCAGGCAATTTGTTTATGCCCTGGTAGATTGATAGCGGGGCGGGAACATAGTCGAACGAAAGGTATTGTCTGAGCGCTTCGAGGTTAAGCGAGCTGGTCACGGCCGGATGGGCCAGCAACACCTTTGGCTCGGAGGCAAACAGCAAAGTGTTGTCGAAGACTCCCCAATAAAGCGGTTTCTCACCGAATCGGTCGCGTGCCAATAAAAGCTTGCGCCGTTTCGAATCCCACAGGGCAAACGCAAACATGCCGTTAAGCCGTTCCAACATCCCTTCGCCAAACTCTTCATAGAGATGCGGCAGCACTTCAGTGTCTGACTGGCTGCGGAACGAGTGTCCACGCTTCTCGAGATCCTGACGCAGTTCGCGATAGTTGTAGATTTCGCCGTTGAGTATGACGGCTACGCTCTTGTCTTCGTTGCGGGTAGGTTGTTCGCCGGTGACCAGGTCGATGATCGCCAGTCGCCGCATACCCAGGGCCACGCTGCCCGAAACCATTAGCCCTTCGGAATCGGGACCACGGTGGATCATGCGCTCACACATGGAGTGGAGCAACTCGCGCGCGCCGGCCGGCGGCTGAGCATGTGAATCAAGATTGGCCCAACCGGTTATTCCACACATAACTAATACCGTGCTGAGTAACAGGCGTATAGAGTACAAGCTTCAGCTTGCGCGGTTGGGGAGAAAGTCGCCAGGCTGATAGCGAACGCGGCAGCCTGAAGGCTGTACTCTTTACACCTGTTACTCAGCACTCCTCTTCCTTATTCCTTAAATCCGAAGCGCTCTCTCACAGCGTAAATGGATTTCGCCTGCGACTCGTGATAGGTACGCACAAGCATTTCCGCCAACAAACCCATGAGAAGAAACTGAATACCTACCGCAAACATCACGATCGCCAGGACCGGAAGCGGAGTTTGCACGAAGTCGGCTTTGTGAAAAAGTTTCAGGAACACTGCATAAATCGCCGCCAGCAACGAAGCCAAAAACGCCAGCATGCCGAACGTTCCGAAGATGTAGATCGGCTTCGTTTGATAGGAAGCCATGAATTTGATCGTCATCAAATCGAAGACGACTTTGAAAGTGCGTGACAAGCCGTATTTTGACTTCCCCATGGTCCGCGCATGATGGGCCACCGGTAATTCCGCCACCCGCGCGCCTTCCCAGGATGCAAGTATGGGAATGAACCTGTGCATCTCACCATAGAGCCGAACGTGCTGTAGCGACTCGAGCCGGTAGGCCTTCAAGGTACAGCCGTAGTCGTGGAGGGGGACCGCTCCAATCCAGGAGATGAGGCGATTGGCCAGCATCGAAGGCAACTTGCGCGTGATGGCTTTGTCCTGACGATTTTTGCGCCAGCCCGAAACAACATCGTAACCCTCGTCCAACTTCTCCAATAATCTGACAATGTCGGCCGGATCGTTTTGCAGGTCAGCATCCATCGGGATCAGCACAGCCCCACGCGCCGCATCGATACCTGCGGCCATCGCGGCTGTCTGTCCATAATTACGTTTTAAGGCAACTACACGCACGCGGTCGTCGCTGCGGGCCAATTCGCGCAGGACGTTGAGAGTGCCGTCGGTTGAACCGTCGTCTACATAAATAATTTCCGCGGTACGCCCGAGTTCGTTCAAAGCCTTGTTCAACTTTTCATGCAACGGACGCAGGTTCGGCTCTTCGTTGTACACCGGCAGGAACACCGACAGTTCTGGCTTTTCAGTCCGCGCATGCGGAATGGAGGCGTTGACCGATAGAGCTTCTTCCTGGTCGTATATCTTCATCAATTGATAAGTGAAGGTTGCATCTTCCCGGTTTACTCAATTCTTCGTGCAACGCAAACGATTGAAACTCCGAAAGGAAGATTAACATGTCGAAGCAGGCCGCTTTCGGCGCCGAGGATCATACCCAGCATTCCATTTAGAAACCCAGGGGTAATGTTCGCTTCCGACTCCGGGCGCACGCCGGTTACGCGCATCAGGATGCGTCCGAGGAGGGTCGGAAAAAAGAAACTGATATTCCAATAACTGGCGCGCTCGATTTCAAAGCCCGCATTGAGCACTGCCTGCCGTAGCCCGGAAAGGGTGTAGCGACGACGGTGATTACTTACGTCATCCTGCACTCCCCACAGAAACATGAAGGCAGGCACCACGAGCAAAATCCGGCCATCCGGACGCAGCACTCGCCTAATTTCCTTCAAACCTGCGACATCGTCATCCAGGTGTTCAATGACGTCCAGCGAAGTGACTAACTCGAAAGAACCGTCTTCAAATGGCAACGCCTCAGCTACCGCCTGCTTAACATTTTCAAGGCCGCGCGCGTCACAAAAAGCGACCGCGTCCGCCGAAACATCTACTCCGGATGCGTCGCCAAACTCCGAGAGCATCTCCAAATTCGCGCCGGTGCCGCAGCCGACATCGAGAATCTCCGGACGCGGCTTTCCATCCCTTAAAGCGGCCGCCGCGTTTATTAATGGGCTGATTGACTCTAGAAAACCCCTGATAATTCGTCTCCGTCCGACATACCACCAATGACTTTGCTCCACCCGACGCATGATGGCGTAGGTGTGCTGCTCCATCTCGCGCGGCAGTGGTTTGCTGAGAATACTGGTATTTGTAGACATCGGG
>JBGTCM010000266.1:0-4432 GCA_041748795.1 Pyrinomonadaceae bacterium | reverse complement strand
GTCGAACAAGGATGGCGGCCCATGGGTCCTTTCAGCATTCCTCATGGCCAGACTTACGGTAGGGGGGCCGGCAGCAGACCTCCGGTTGCCGGAAGAATTGTGGCTATTGCGGTCGATCCGGGTAACGACAGCCATATCTTAATCGGCTCGGGAGGCGGCGGTGTTTGGGAAACGAAGGACACCGGCAAGACCTGGCATCCGCGAACAGATGACCAGCCTTCTATGTCTACGGGCGCCATCGCTTTCGATCCAACCAACCCACAGATCGCTTACGTGGGAACCGGCGAAGGCGATTCTGTTTCAGCGCTCGGAGTGGGAGTTCTGAAATCGACCGATGGCGGCACAACCTGGAGCCTGCACGCCCGCGATCCTTTTGCAGGGATCGGTTTCTACGATCTGTTGGTCGACCCTTTGAATGGGAACCATATCTTAGCCGCGACTACCGGTGGTCTTTACGAGTCGACAAATGGCGGCGCAGCGTGGACGAAACGACGTTCTCAAGTAACGTGGGATCTTTCGATGCACCCGGCGAGCGCGTCTGATCCGGGGTCCACTAAGGAAATTTTCGCAGCCTGTAAAGATGGCCTGTTTCGATCGACGAATGGTGGTACGTCGTGGAGCTCAGTCTCCCTTCCCGGCGTGTCCGCTCAGCGCGATCGAATTGAAGTGTGTCACGCTCCGTCCGACGGTAACGTCGTTTACGTTTGGGCCGCAGGTAATCCACAAGTCGAGGATCCGACCGATCCTGACTCGACTATGCCGAAGCCTTCTCTATGGCGCCGCAACGTTTTCGGTGGTCCATTCACCGCGGCCACACCACCGCCCGACGTCCAAACCAGCCAGGCGTGGTACGACTGGTTCGCAGGCGTCGCTCCAAACAATCCTGACGTTTTATATGTTGGAGCGATCAATGTTCACAGGGGTATCCGTTCGGGAGACGGAACGTGGGTATGGACCAACATCGGTGCCAAAATTTCGGGAGACTCTGTCCATCCCGATCAACACGCAATAGCCTTCAGCCCGACTGATCCAGGCACCGTCTACGTCGGAAACGACGGTGGCATTTATCGCTCGCCTGATGCCGGCATCACCTGGCAGCCGCTCAACAAAGGGCTCAACATCACGGAGTTTGAATTCCTGGCGCAGCATCCTCAATTTGAAAACTGGTTAATTGGCGGCACTCAGGACAATGGATCTGTCCGCTACGAAGGCGAGGAAGTCTGGTATCACATCGAAGACGGAGATGGAGGTGACTGCGGCACAAACGCAAGCAGTCCTTACACGTGTTACATCACTTTCTATGGCATGGGCATGCAGCGCTCGACTCGAGGTGGAGGATGGGGCAGCTGGAGTTGGATAGGCCCAAATGTTCCAGAGGCGGACAACTATCCTAATGGATCATTGTTTTATCCGCCCGTGGAAGTTTGTGGCCGCACGGTGGTCCAGGCGGGTCGCAAAGTCTATATCTCCGCAGATGGCGGCACTAATTGGAGATCGATTGCGCTGCCGCATGTTGCGGGCTTGACCTCAGCCATGGTGGTGCCTAATCCATCGCGGATCTACCTGGGCACAGACACCGGCCGCATCTACCGGCTCGATTTAGTGGGGAACACCTGGTCTATTCCGGTTCCCCTGGGACGCCCATCGGCCGGCTTCGTTAGCGACGTACTCGTCGATCAAACAAATCCCAACCGCCTCTGGCTCACTTATTCCAGCGCCGGCTCCGGTGTGGGCGGCGCTGTTTTCCGGTCCGACAACGCCGGCGCCAGTTGGCAAAATGTAACCAACGGCTTGCCTGAAATTGCCCTCAACTCCGTTGAGATTGATCCGCTGAATCCCGATACGGTTTACGTTGCCGCCGATGTGGGTGTTTATCGCTCGGTAAATGCAGGCGCAGTCTGGACGTCGTTTAATAACAAGTTGCCGAATGTATTGGTAAAAGACCTCGCGTTTCATCCGCGCTCAAGGCTTTTGCGCGCGGCAACTCAGAGCCGCGGAGTCTGGGAAATTGCAATTGATCAGGCGATGATGCCAGGTGTTGATCTATACCTGCGCGACAGCACGGTAGACTCCGGAAGAAGTTCGCCGTCGCCTTCAGGCGTTTCGGATCCATTTAGCTTCGGCTCTCAAACATTCTGGTGGCAATGTCAGGACATTAAGGTTGATTCACCATCGTTTCAGAACCCACAGGCAAGTGACGTCGACTTTCAATTCTTTGAAGATGACCACGGCGTTTTTGCCTCGGGACTTAAACACGAGAATCCTCAGCGTAACCGAACAGTGCGCGTCTTCGTTCAGTTGCACAACCGGGGAATCAATGCCGCGTCCAACGTGGCTGTAAAAATCTTTTTTGCAGAATCGGCCGTGGCCCTACCAAACCTGCCGACGAATTTCTGGAATGGGTTTCCGAATAATGTGCTTCCTAACAATTCTCCATGGAAGCAAATCGGTCCACACAAGATTGTCGAGACGGTTGACGCCGCCAGCGCGAAGATTGTCGCGTTTGATTGGACGGTGCCACCCACGGCTCCAAACAATATCAGCTTGTTAGCCATCATCACCGCCGACAATGATGCCCTGTCAACCTCCGAACTGAAGATCGCGGCGCTGGTAAGGGACAATAAGAAGTGTGGACTGAAGAATATGGTGATAGTAAACCCCTCACCCATAGCCGGACCGGCGGTGCGTTCATTAAGACTCGACGTTGGCCGTACCGGGAGCTCCACGGAGTTTTCGCTTGGGACGGATCGCGCCGCCACTTCAATGATTCGATCAATTGTTTTGAGTAAGCCACTTTCTGCGCTCGCGAAGAAAGCGAGGCTCAAGCAGGTAAAACTCAACAATGCCGACAAGGACGAGTTGGTGCGATTGATGCTGGAGAAACCTGAACTGAAAAAACTGCTCGACACGAAAACAGCTTTCGCCACCAGCGAAGGAGTGTGGCTCCGGAATGTGAAATTGAAAGGTAAGACGCCTCAACCTATAGTCGTTCTACTGAATTCAGAGTCACCTCGAAATCGTAGCGGTTCGATCATCCAGTCAATCAGTGACGGCACGGTCGTAGGTGGGTTTACGTTTCAAACGAACGTGAATAGCTAGAGACATTGGGCAGGTAGACCAGCGGCCGAGCGGGGGCAAGCCCTCCTTTCCAACCTCGAACTATTCAGAGTTGACTCTCTGTGATTTGCGGTTTTGGAATACAAGAAGAACTGAAATATCTCGAGGTTGGGAAGGTGGGCTTGCCCCCGCTCTTCGTCGCGTTACAAGCATGCAGATCAAAATCGCCGATCTAGCCCGTCCCGAATTTAAAGCCAACCCCTATCCGTTTTACGCACAGCTCCGCGCCGAATCCCCGATATATCGCACCACATTCCTGGGCAAGACAACCTGGCTGTTGTTCCGCTATGGCGATGTGCTTGCAATGCTAAAGGACGAGCGTTTTGTGAAGGACTGGTGGCCCACGACCAAGTGGCTGCATCGTTTTTCCGGAGCGATGACTCACCACATGCTCAATAAGGATGGGCCTGAGCACACACGACTGCGCACTCTGGTGCACAAAGCCTTCGCGCCGCATTTGATGGAACGCTTACGCGAGCGAATTCAAAAACGCTGCGACGACCTGCTTGATCAACTGGAGAGCAAAAGCCCGGCTGATCTAATGGGCGGTTATGCACTCCCGCTTCCACTCGATGTGATTTCAGAATTACTTGGAATTCCAGCCAGTGAACGACAACGTCTCCACAACTTGTCGCGTAGTAGTCTTTCAGTCTCTAGTTTTACAGGGGTGGTGCGTTCGCTGCCTGACCAAAGACTGCTAATGAGACGTATCCGCAAGTTGATTGCCGAGCGCCGTACAGAGCCGCGCGACGATCTGGTTACGGCCCTGGTCCAGGCAGAAGAAGCCGGCGACAGGCTTACTGAAGCCGAACTGGTGGGCACAATCACACTTCTTTTAATTGCAGGTTATGAGACGACGGTAAACCTAATTGGTAATGGAGCGTTAGCGCTGATCGAGGACCCCGCCGCCCGGGAACAGTTGCAGCAGAATCCAGAGCTGGCCGGTTCAGCGATCGAGGAAATACTGCGGCACACGAGCCCGCTCGATCTGGCGAGCCAGCGCTTCGCCGCTGAGGATCTCTCCATTGATTCTTCGCGGATCGGACGGGGCGAGATAATTATAGGAATACTCGGTTCTGCAAACCACGATGAAACTCAATTCCCCGATCCGGAAAAGTTCGACATTAAACGAGATCCGAACAAGCATTTATCGTTTGGACAAGGCGCGCATTTCTGTATCGGCGCCCCGCTCGCGCGGCTCGAAGGAAAAATCGCGTTGACGACATTGTTTCGTCGTTTTCCTGACGTCCGTCTGGCCCAGCCGGCAGAACAATTGCGGTGGCGAAAAAGCCTGATCGTACGGGGCGTAGAGGAA
>JBGTCM010000265.1:0-3946 GCA_041748795.1 Pyrinomonadaceae bacterium | reverse complement strand
AATTTGGGAATTCTTTGACGGGATGCGCGCCGGGGATTTTCGCGTCAGGCCATCGCAGGGGATCAAGACATGCAGGTTCTGCGATTACTCTGCCGTCTGCCGATACGATCGCTATCGGATCGCCGGGAAGGCACTGTCCGCAGATTACGCAGATTCAACAGAATAAACGCCAGGACAGAAGAGTTGGGCGCCATTACGGTTCAATCTCAAATCTGCGTAATCTGCGGATAGTTTTTAGACCATGTCTCTTCAAACGAAAAAACGAGAATTACAACCAGCCCAGGCGCAAGCCGCGTACACGCTTGACCGGCACATCTCTGTGACTGCCGGACCAGGCGCAGGTAAGACGACTGTGCTGGTCGAGCGCTACCTTCACATCCTGCGCGAAAAAAAACCTGCCTCAATTGATCAAATCGTCGCCATAACTTTCACCAACCGCGCCGCAAACGAGATGCGCGAGCGACTGCGCAAAGAGTTGGATGGTCTACTACGAGACGCCGGCGGCAACGAACCCGCGCGGTGGATGCGTTACAAGCGCACGCTCGACGGCGCTGTCATTACCACCATACACGGCTTCTGTATGCGCTTGCTGCGCGAGTTTCCGGTGGAGGCGGGACTCGATCCGCAATTCATGTTGCTTGACGAGCATCGCGCGGCAACTCTGTTGGCGGCTGCGGTGGAAGAATCGCTTTCGGAAGCGATCGGTCGCCGCGATGAATCAGTTTCCAGGTTGACCGCCGGAATCGGCAGACCGCTTTTGGCAACGGCGCTTTGGGACATGTATTTGAGAGTCAGAGGACAGGGCCTCTCGTTTGAAGCGATTCTAAAACAAACTGCAACCAGCCATTCCGCGCAGCAGGATTACGACGCCCTTTGCGATGAAATTGATCAGTTGATGCCCGCGCTCATTTCATTTCGTGGACTAACCCCGACGGCGAACGAGAAAAGGGCCGCCGCTCAACGAGGCTGGTCCGACTTGAGCGAAATGCTGCGCGAGGAGGGCGTGTCACTCGCCGACTACTGTGGCGCGATCTCTGAGTTTAGAGAGGCAGCCCGCCCGAAGGCGCTCGGGAAAATATCAGAACTAGTCAAACAGATTGATGAGCTCTTCTGGGGCGAGAGCAAGGAAAAGTGTTTCGGGCGTTTGCCGCAGATGCGTTTTGATTTACTCGCCCGAGATTACGCGACCGCCCTCGTTAACCTGCTCAAGAATATTGATCGCCGTTTCAATGAAAAGAAACAGGAACTCTCGGCGCTGGATTTTGACGACTTACAACTGCGCACGCTCGATCTGTTGCGCCGTCCCGAAGTGCTTCAGCGTGCTGCCGGGCGTTACAAGTTTTTCCTGGTCGACGAGTTTCAGGACACCAATGGTTTGCAGCGAGACCTGTTGGAAGCCCTTGTGCTGAAGGGTGGTTCGCGCGCGAATCTCTTCATCGTCGGGGATCGAAAGCAGTCGATCTACGGTTTTCGGGGCGCTGACGTGGACGTGTTTGGCAGGATGACGGAAGCGCTCCTCGCAACTGGCGGCGAGCTGGTTCCGCTGCCGCTCAACTTTCGAAGTCAGCCGCAGCTGATCAACTTCTTCAACTACCTGTTCGCGCGTTTCTTCCGGCCCGCTGAGGAAGTCGATAGAGCCGTGCTTAGCGAGCTGGGGTATGTCGAACATGAGTTGAGCGAGGCCAAACGTGAAACTCGCGATGCCCCTCCGTTGGTGGAGTTAATGGTTGATACGCTCGTGGGCGAAGAGGATCCCAAGTCGAAACAAACTGTTCGGGAACGCGATGCGAAGCAGTTGGTGCAACGGATCATCGCCTTGACGATGGCCATGTCGGTCGGCACAAGTGCCGCATCTAAACGATCGGGCGTGGATAAACCAGCCACGGGACGTGAAACGTTCGAGTATCGCGACATCGCTTTACTCTTCCGCGCCATGACGGACGTGCCTGTTTACGAAGCAGAATTTCGTCGCGCCGGCATTCCGTTTCAAACAGTATTAGGCAAAGGCTTCTACGAACGCGAAGAAATTCGCGACCTGATTCAGCTGTGCCGGTTTCTTGATAATCGCACTGATGAATTGGCGTTGGCGGCCGTCTTGCGGTCGCCCTTGTGCGGCATTTCCGATAACACTCTGCTGGCGCTGCGCCTCGGACCACAAACCGGCGAGACTGTCCCGGGCGAAACTCCGCAACCGCGCAAGCATCCGCGTCCCCTCTTCCAGGCCCTGCGCAAGCAACGAGAGATCGACTTCATTGACGAGGGCGAACGCCAGGCGCTCGATGGGGCGTTGGAATTACTCACCTCGCTGACCGAACGTCGACATCGTTATCCGATCGGTGACCTGCTGCGTTTCGCCGTAGAGCAATCTGGTTACACAACTGTGATCGCCGCGACTTACGACGGAGCGCAGCGTCTGGCAAACATCGAAAAGTTGTACAACCTGGCCCAGCGATTCGAACGTTCCGGCGCCCACCTCATTCGCGACTTCGTCAAATACGTCCACGATTTCGAGGCCATTGGCAGCCGTGAAAGCGAAGGCCAACTGGACGACTCAGCCAATGCGGTGAAGTTGATGACCATCCACCAGGCGAAAGGTCTGGAATTTCCCGTAGTCATAATTCCCGATCTACAGCGGCTGCGACCATCATGGGAGGGCTACTTCCTGGTTGATCGTCATCGCGGTTTGACCTTGAAGGTGCCGAACGGTCGCGGTCAGATGGTATCGGGCCGGACGTTTACTCTGTTCAGCGAACGCGCTCAGTGGCGTGACACTTTTGAAAGCATGCGGCTGCTCTATGTGGCGGCCACGCGGGCGCAGGACCGCTTGATTCTTTCCGGGGCGACAAAAGAGATAAGCAAACTGGTGCGGGGGAGTGACAGTTGGCTGCAACTCATCTGGCAGGCGCTTGAGCTCGGACCCCGTTGGCAAACCACACTCGTGGAACTCGAAGCCGAGACTCAGCTTCAACTCACCGTCAATCTGGTAGACGAAGAAAAACAAACGGCTGGTCAGCACTTAACTGACACAGACGCCCAATCGATTGTTTTGAGTCAGCATCTATCCGAGACCTTTCCCTTGCTGCGCCCGATTGCGCCTGAACGGGACGCGTCGGTGCATCGTTTGAGTGTCACGCAACTCATCAACTATCAGCGTTGCCCGCGTCAATACTATTTCGACCGAGTGTTGCATGTGCCAACTCCGGATCAGATGGCTGTTTGGAATAACGCAGAAGCACCCGAGCCGCCTGCGAATCTCACCGCGACGCTCAAGGGAGCAGTGATTCACCGTTTCTGTGAGACGTATACATCCGGAAACGATTCCCAAGAACTGCTTCGACGAAGCTTCGAAGATGTAGTGCGAATAAGGCAGGCCGAGCTTGCGGACCGGTTGGTTGAAATCAACACGGACGAAGCAATCGGTGACTTATTGCCCCTGGCCCAAAACTATTTGTCCAGTCCTGTGTTTGAGCGCGTTGAAAGAGCGCGCGCGGGTTTGATGCCGGCGGAGGCAGGACTGTCAGTACCACCTGCGTTAGCGGGTGGGTCGAGTCCGGGCATCGATGGCGGTTTATGGAGTGAGTTGAGCTTTCGTCTAAGAAGGCCGCTGGGAATTTTGACTGGGGCGATCGATAAGTTGCTCATTACTAAATCGGCCAGGGGTTTTGAGGTTGAGATAATTGATTTCAAGACTAATCGAATCAGACGTCAGAGGTCAGACGTCAGAGGTCAGAAGTCAGAAAACAGAAGTCAGGGGGCAGGACGCAGTCCGGGGCATAAAGTCGGGCAGTTCGCTTTTGATTTCGAGGCGGCTGTCGTGCCCACGCCCTCCACAATAGAGCGGCCGGAAATCTCGGTTCACGAGCAAGTGCTAATCACCGCTTCTGATTACCAGCTTCAAATGCAGGCTTACGCGCTGGCGGTGGCGGAGCTTATCGAAGGACTGATG
>JBGTCM010000264.1:0-5128 GCA_041748795.1 Pyrinomonadaceae bacterium | reverse complement strand
GCCATCATGGAAAACTTTGGGTTCTCCTGGGCCATCCGGAATATCGAAGCATTTGCGCGCTGGATGGCCAGCTCCATCAAGTCTTCGATATCAGCGTCGTCCACGTGATCGCGAAACGCCTTATCCAGTACTTCAATGGCTGTTTGTGAAGCGACTTCTCCGGCTTCCGCTCCACCGACACCGTCAGCGACGACAAAGATGCCGCGTGCGCTGTCAGCCAGAAATGAGTCTTCGTTGAGCGGACGTTTGGGGTTTAGACCACGGTCGGTGACTGCGGAGGATTTGACTGATAGGTCTTTCTTGGGATTATTTTCGGCCTGGCTCATTCGACCGCCTCCAACCTGAGCGACGATGGCTCACCAGCCTGGGGAAACTTCTTCGCCATCGCCTGGTCGCGCGCATTGCGATGTGAAAAGGCCATCAACATGCCTAGCATGGCAAAGCTGGTGATCAAACTAAACCCACCGTGGCTGACAAATGGCAAAGTGATTCCCGTCATCGGCAGGGCACGCAATATACCTCCGATGTTCACGAAAGCCTGGAAACCTACAAAGGCAGTCAGGCCCGCCGCGCACAGTTTGGTAAACATATCACGTGCATCAAGCGAAGTACGAACACCTGCTATCACAAAAATAATGATGGCGAGGATCACCACGACTCCACCAGCCAGTCCCGCTTCCTCAGCTATAGCGGCATACACGTAGTCGGAGTCGGCAATGGGGATAACTTCCGGAAAGCCGAGGCCAAACCCGCGTCCTGTGTTTTTACCGGACGCGATCCCAAAGATTGCCTGCGCAGGCTGGAAAGCAAGCTTGTCGAACCAGATATCGACATTCACGATCTTCTGCATGGCGGGGCTTTGCTGCGCTAGTTCCTTCATTCGAGGATTCTCGTTTAGGGCTTCCTCAAACTCCGGTTTCCACCACGAAACTTCCGGTGACGGCGGATCAAAACCTGCGAGCCATAAATGAAATCGTTGCTGAATGCGCGCCGGCAGCATCGCCTGAACGGGCCGTGAAACTGTCGGCAGCAGCGGAACTTGCTCTTGAACACTTCTCGGCAAAGCACCCACGACCAAAATGCTGATTACGAGCAGCAACGAACCCACAAACAATAGTAGTTGCGGCCAGCGGCGTACGGCGACTAGATAAAGCGTTGTGTAGGCGCCGCTGAAGATCAGCATTTGTCCGAAGTCTTTGAGCGCGAAAAACGGTACGAAGGGCAGCATACCCATCACCAGGAGGGGAACGATGTCGCGCGCGCGTGGAATGCCCCAATACGTCTCCGCCAGGTCTTTGTACCGCGCGGTCAGAATTCCAGCGAAGCCGAGCAGGAACGGAATCTTGGACGGTTCCCAGGGTGTCATGTTACCCAGTGCTTTTCCCGCGCTGGATGTAACGACAGCTGCAGCGAGGGGCAGGAGCGTGCACAGGACGATCAGGAAGCTGTTTCTTTGGATCCACAGGAGGAAGCCATCGCGTAAACACAGAACATAAGCAGCAGCGAAAACAAAGAAAGAAAAGATGGGAATCCAGGTGTAGCTTGAAGTGAGTGCGTCGCCGACGGAGTAGTTTGATGCTCGCCTCGGAAGCTGATCGATATCTACCGGCTCAGCCGGTGTTGGCGGTAGACCCATTAGCTGTTTTTTAGCCGGATCGTAGTTTTCAATTATGTAGCGATTGCGCAGAGCCTCCATCTTTTGCTGACGCGCGACGGCCTTGTTGCGGGCGTTGTATTCCGGATCGCTGTAGAGCCTGTACTGAATCAACATCCCGACTGCGAACAGCAGGATCGCGGTGGTGAACAGGACCCAACTTCCTCTGTATCGAAGCGCCCGCGAAAGGACGATGAGCAAAGTGATGATTGGAACGAACATTAACAGATCGCGCACAGCGCCGATGACAGAAGTCTCGTAACCGCGTAACAATGCGGAGCGATGAATGGCCCAGTAGCCCGCGATCTCGAGGATCACGATCAGGAAGATGATGAATAAATGTGATGACGCCCGGTTTTTCATTCAGCGATTGTTGTCAGTTTGCAAGTTGTCAGTTGTTAGTCGGTTAGGTGTCAATCGGTCCACCCATCGGCGGCTCTGCCGCAGCACAGTGCGGAAAGGCTATGCCTTTCCGGCTACGACCATTCTTGTTTCTTTCCTGAGGCTGAGCCTCAGGAAAGGGGACTAAAAACACTCTCCCGGAAAGGCGGAGCCTTTCCGCACTGTGCTGCGGCAGAGCCGCGGGCCGCCCTAATTCGGCGGTCTCTGTGTTGCCGGTGCGCGGCGCTGCCTCGGTTGGGGTCGCGGCGCTGTTGTCGTTCCGGTCGAAAGTCCTTTGAAGTATCCAAGGTCGCGCGCTTTCAATACCAGCGCCGCAGCGATCGGAGCCGCGGATTTTGAACCATAACCGCCACCCTCCACAATCACAGCCATAGCCAGCTGCGGATTTTCGAGCGGCGCAATACACAAAAACCATCCGTCGATGCGCGGATTCTGCTCGTCCATGATCGTCTCTTCGTACTGCCGGATGATGTTGCCACGATTGTCACGTTCGACTCTTATCCTGGTCTTGGGTTCACCTGTTCTTGGGTCATAAACCGGCACAACTTTTTGCGCGGTCCCTGTTTTGCCCCCAGTATTGATGCCTGCCGCTTTAACCGGGGCGAACACTCCTCGCGCCGTGCCACTTGAACCACCCGTCACCAAACCCATAATCGAGCGCAACCGCGCCGCGACCTGCGGCGTCACCACTTGCTGAAACATTTCCGGCGGCCGATCAAACTCCATCTTCGGTTTCATGAGTTTGCCTTCCATGTTGCCGACGGTTGCTGCGGCCAGCGCCATTTGAAGAGTAGTCATCTGCCCGGCGTAACCCTGGCCATAACCTATCAACGCCAGATCGTATCTAGTGACCTGCTTGCCCGTAACTATCGTCGCTTCTCTCGGAGCCAGCGCGCGCTTCACCGCATCTGTGGATGCGTTCCATATCTCCGGTTGCTTGCGTCCGCGCAACGCTTCAACAGGCGTATCGTATGCGCCGATACCAAGCCGTTCAGCCGCCTGCTTCAAACGTTCGTGACCAAGCTTGACACCCATCTGGGCGAAGTATTGGTTGCAGGAAACCTCAAACGCCTTGTCGATGCCGATCCGCCCATGAACTTCACCGGGGCCGGCGTCATCGAAGATAACGTTTGCTCCAGGCGCCGCGTAATAACCGCCACCGCTGCACGTAAACTGAGTGTCACCCTCGCCTGCGATGAAGGCAGCAATCATAGTGACGGTCTTGAATGTAGAGCCCGGAATGTAGTAAGCGCCCGACGCGCGGCTTACCAACGGCCGGTCGCGCTGGTTTGCTTCCAACTTCATCCAGGTCGCTTCATCGCCGACTTCCTTGAGGCTGTAGGAAGGCTCGCTGTAGAGCGCCAACACTTCGCCGGTCTGCGGGTTCAACACGACGACCGCGCCGTGTTTTCCCTTCAACTGATCGACAGCGGCTTGTTGCAGGTGGCGATCGATAGTCAGCCGTATGTCGGAGTTGCCTTTAAACATGACTGACTTACCCTGGACCACATCGAGAGCTTCAGGAAGGGCCCCACTCTGAACTCCAAACAGAGCGCGTTCCAGTCCGGGATCGCCGCGATCCGAACCGAAAATGTGGGCCATCTGTTTATCCATCGGATACTCGCGCGTGATATTACCGGCCCCATCGCGTTTGTATAAAGCCAGTGCGTTTTCCAACTTACCACCGCGGTCGAGTAGCCAACCGCGGAGCGTGGACTCGGAAAGCCGGCGATTGCGGAGGTCCTTGTAGCTCAGCTCCTGAAACTTCTCATTGCGTTCCTGTGCATAGTGGGCCCAGTAAACATGGAAACCGACGAGTCCAAGCGACAGAAGGATAAAAGTCCAACGCAAGGCACGCAGCCCACGGTTTGTAGAAGTTGACCCCAGCCGTTTCTTAACTTCGTCGGGAATATCATCAGGAACAGCCGCGGACACAATTATCCCTCGGCGACGCCGTAGAAGGAGTGTGACAAGTAGGAACAGGACGATGATTAGGAGCCCGGCAAGGTAGATCAGGGTGGAAAGCGCGGGCCACCATTCGGGTAGGTGACGGGTTGCTGCGGGTGTTGCCGATTGAAGGAATAGAAAGAATGACATGTTTGTTCTTAGTAAAATATTGAGGCACGCCGGCGGAATCGCGGAGCGATCTCATTAGCACCGTGGCTTCAGCCCGGTGTTTAAGATTGCCTGGATGATCCTTTAACCGTTTCCAACGGTTTACTCTGATACCAAACAAAAACCGTTAGAAACGGTTCCTTTCGTGTCCCCCATTCTGATCACCGGGCTGAAGCCGCGGTGTTAATGAAATCGCTCCGCGTACCGCGCGATAACGTTAAATCGCTTCTACTCACTCTTCCTGAAACGAACTTCCACGTCACCAAAACCCACTACGTCGCCTTCTTCAATCTGGCGTGCTTCACCGTATGAAATCCGACGGCCGTTTATAAAAGTTCCGTTTGTCGAACCCGTGTCAGCAACCAGCAATGTGCCTTGCCGATTCATAGTGATAGCAGCATGTATTTTTGAAACGCTGGAATCGTTTAGCGCCAGCTCATTATCAGATACGCGTCCGACGCTTAGCCGTTTTCCGCCGGGCTTCATAGACAAAGGCACCTCGCGAACATCGCCACGCATCGTGATTCTGGCAATGAGTTTGACCTCCGCCACCTTTTCAAACGGGCTGTGGTGCGGGACCTCCAACTTCTCCTGACGCTTCGCCTCGTCGGCGGCTTTTAGTTGCGCTTCAAACTCGCCAAACGTCGGATCGACCGAGATGCCGCTGGTAAAGATGTCGACTTCTGTTTCAACTTTCGCCGGAGCAAGGGTGCGATAACGATGATCGTTTATGTGGTCTATGGCGGCCGCCAGAACCTCATGCTCCAGGTCAATGATTATCTCGGGTGGAGCTTCGGAGTGCGTGCCCCACTCAACCTTAAGTTTGAAATGATGTGGCGCGATGCGACCTTGTCGCCCTTCATCCCGCACCCGCTCATCGATTAACCTTTTCATACGGTCGATGAGTTGCGACGTGGTCAGGCCGCTCTTGGGTTCAATGGTGCGGCCAAACTTTCG
>JBGTCM010000263.1:0-2006 GCA_041748795.1 Pyrinomonadaceae bacterium | reverse complement strand
GCGAACGAAGCTTTTAAGATCGAGCTCAGTGAGTCTCCAGATCCTTTGTTCGGTTGGCGAATGCCACTGGGCCACAAAGTAAAGACGCTCGAGCCTGGTTCATTGCTCGCCCAGGGAATCGAAACCATCGCGATCAAGTCCAAGGCGGGGTTTGGTCAGGGCGGATTATTGGTGGTTTACGTGCAGCCCTCCACCGAAGCGTCTAAGGCAGGACTGCGGCCCGGTGATGTGATCGAAGCCATCGATGGGAAGCAACTGTTGGCGGGTTCCCGCAGCACGCTTTTGAAAAATCTCGGTGCCAGCTCAACTCTTACCATCGTCCGCAACAAGCAGAAAATGACGATGACAATCTCGACTGCAAAACAACCCGCTGAGTAGGCTTGGTCAATGTCCAAAGTCTGTAGGGGTGTCCCTCCGTGGGCACCCCGTTTTTGTGCGAGGTGGGAAAGCGCCCTCGGAAGGGACGCTTTTCATGCCGGCCGTTTAGATAGGGCACTTGTGCCCGCAATAGCGGACAAGTCCGCACTCTAAACGACCATTGAAGCTGAACTCTCCACCCCCGCTGTGTTACTCTAACGGCCTCCAGTAACCGTCACGGTTCGGCAAACCGCCGTTTGTCGCGCTTGGTTTTCAAGCCAAGAAGTTAATTACTCTATGCTCAACGACGCCGTTTCGCGTTACCACGACTTGCTTCGCGATGAGACTCTCGCGAAAGCTTCGCGGACGATGCTCGACGAAGGGCTCGAAGAATCGAAACTGATATTTGGCGGGCGACCCCTTTCGCCGTATTTGCGCCCCCACTTCGTTACCGAAGACGATTTCGCGCGCATCCGGCGCATCTGCGAGACGGTCTGGTCAGCAATTGAAAAAGTAAAAAATGCCGCTATTGAGGACGACTCGATCGTCGTGGACCTGGGCGTGACGGAAATTGAACGCGATCTAATTAGCATTGATCCTGGCTATCATGCGGTTTCTCCGACCGCGAGGCTTGACTCGTTTCTTACCGAAGCCGCTTACAGTTTTGTCGAGCTCAATGGCGAGAGTCCGGCAGGCATTGCTTACGTCGATGCCGCTTACGACATTTTTTCGAGGCTGCCGGTAATGAAGAAGTTCGCCGAAACCTACAACGTACGTCCGCTGTATGGCCGCCAGTTCATGCTCGAAGTGCTGCTGGATTCCTATGAAGAGTTTCTCGGCCGCAAGCCGGACAGTGTTCCTCAAATTGCGATCGTCGATTTGAAGGACTTGCCGACACAAAAGGAGTTTGAGCTCTTCAAACAGTTTTTCGAAGAGCAGGGCTATCCAACTGTAATCTGTTCACCAGATGAGCTGGTCTTCGAGAAAGGGCGGTTGCGCACGAGCGACTTCCCAATTGACATCGTTTACAAACGGCTGTTGGTCAACGAGTATTTGCCAATCATGGAAGAGTATCCGGCGCTGGTCGACGCCTACCGCGCCGGCGCCATCTGCATGGTGAACAGCTTTCGCTCGAAGTTGATCCACAAGAAAGCATTATTCGCGGTCTTGACTGATGAGCGCCGTGCGCACTTGTTTACGCGAGAAGAACGCGAAGCGATTCGGCAACATGTGCCGTGGACGCGCATTGTGCGTGACGAGAAAACCGATTACTGCGGCGAAGAGATCGACTTGGTTGAATATATCAGGGCCAACCGCAACAAGCTGGTCCTAAAACCAAACGACGATTACGGCGGACATGGTATTACCATTGGTTGGAACGCCGACGAGAATGCCTGGGACGAAGCGTTGCGAGACGCGCTCGCAAACGGCGATTACCTGGTGCAGGAACGCGTGCCTACCGCGCGCGAAATGTTCCCGGCCCTGAAGGACGACGGTAGTTTTGAGTTTGCGGAACAACTGGTCGATCTCGATCCATTGCTGTTCAATGGCAAAGTGAAGTCAGCATTCACGCGGCTTTCATTTACCGAGCTGGCGAATGTCAGCTCTGGAGGCGGCATGGTTCCGACCTTCATCATTAGTGAAAAGAC
>JBGTCM010000262.1:0-26379 GCA_041748795.1 Pyrinomonadaceae bacterium | reverse complement strand
CGCTGTTCCATGTAGAGGAAGTTGAAAGTCAGCACGTCGATGCCGCGGGCCGCGAGGCCGTTTGCGAAAAGTGTCATGAAGGCGTGCAACTGACCAGCGCCCGCGCCGTGGCCCAGGATTAACGTGATGCCGGCGCGTTCTTTCTTTGGAGCGAGATAAAGCAGAGCCGTGACGCTGTCACTGTCGTTGACGATTACGCTAAGTTCGGTTGGTTTGGATTCCATAGCACGAGATTATGTTTTGTAGTTGAAACAGCCAAATTGAGCACACTGGGCCACGTTGTTTTCGAAGCAAAAACCAGTCAAACGCCAAACTGGCGCAGATGATGATCAACGTGCAGGTAGCCCCAGCGATGCCAATCCCTATCTGCCATTCGCCCGAACAGCGGATGACTGCCCCACTCGAAGTCTCTTTGCTGACGCGAGAACCGATCGATGATATCGCCCAGTGCACCACGATCTAGTTCAAACTGAACCGGCTTGGTGCCACCGGCGTTTTGGTCCATCTCTGGTCTCGTCCGCACGCCGTGAGGCCAACGCACGGGAGCATAGAGAGCAACCCACTTGACCAATGTACGATTCAGCATATTGTCGGACGCTCCGACCGACTTCTCGCCCGTCCCTGCCTTGAATGAATCTGTGAGGTGGCAAATCATTTGATGCGGAGTCATCTTTCCCCATCGCCGCTGGCTTTCGGGAGTCACTAGTTGCAAACGCTGCAACAACTGTTGCCTATCAATTTCGTTCGCAAGAGTTTTCATGGCTCTCCGTAAAGCAAACTGTTAGTTTCCGAAACGCTACGCATTCGCAACCCGGTCTTCTACCGGACGATAAGCAAACTAACAGTTTGCTTTACTTGAAGATCCGCGGGACGCGTCCGCCGATGCCACAAGTTACTTCATAAGAAAGTGTGCCGGCCGTCTTTGCCAGATACTCGGCCGTTACTCTGAGTTTCCCTTCCTGGCCCATCAGTGTTACCTCGTCGTCGACTTGAACGCCGGGTACGTTGGTCACGTCGATAATCGTGAGGTCCATCGAGATGCGTCCGATGACCGTGGCATAGACACCGCGAATAATGGCGTGCCCACGATTCGAAAGGGCGCGCATGTATCCATCGTCGTAGCCTATGGGAATCGTAGCCACCAGGGTCTTGCTTGAAGCTTCGAAGGTGCATCCATATCCAATCGTCTCGCCCGCCGGCACCCACTTCAATAAAGTAATCCGCGAATGCAGCGACATCACCGGATGCAGCTCGACATCGCGATGAGCGGGATCGAGAATGTCTCGCCAAAGGCCGTATAGCACACCGCCCGGACGGACCATGTTTGCCTTTCCTTTCTGAAAGGCGTCTGGTTGTCCAAACACGCCGGCGGAGTTTGCGAGGTGTTGAAAGGTCGGCTTGAAGTCCTGCTCGCGAAAGGCGCCGGCGACGTTCTCAAAACGTTGAAGCTGATCGCGAGTCAGAGGACCGCATGATGGTTCATCGGCGGCGGCAAAGTGGGTCATCAATCCGTCGATCCGAACATTGGCAAACCGCTGTAGCTGCGCGACGAACTCTCCAGCTTCATCAAAGCGTACACCCAGCCGGCCCATGCCTGTGTCGATCTTCACGTGGACGTCGGCGATCTCGCCGCGTTCGCGAGCCGCTCGATCGATCGCTTCGATTGTATCCAGCCGGTAAACAGCGGGAACGAGTTTATGCTGCAGACAGGCCCCGGCCTGCCCTTCCCAGAATCCGGCCAGACACAAAATTGGTTTCGTAATACCCGCCTGCCTGAGTTCAATTCCCTCCTCCGGCAACGCCACGCCAAACCAGTCCGCGCCTTCTTTCTCCAACCTTTGCGCACACTCAACCGCTCCGTGCCCGTAAGCATTGGCTTTCACTACAGCCATCAGGTTTACGTCTGGTCCAAGGACGTTTTTTACGGTATGAAAGTTTGCAGCGAGAGCGCTGAGATCGATCTCCGCCCAAGTGGGACGCTGCCCGGCATGATCAAGTCGTGCTTTTGGATCGGACACCTTGAGATTTACTCCAATTATTATCCAGGTTCTCATGAGCCGAACATTCCCCTCAGGGAAAACCACAACTTCCGAAACTAGTTCGCTCATAATGCTGAGACGGCAAGAATAACAGAAGGCGCCGGCAAAGCCTCATTCCCTGGACTTCGGTATTGATGTAGTTTGATCAGGCAATCAATTACAGAACCCGGCGCGGTAGCGCGGGATCCTTGGGCTACTCAACATAAAGCAATTAAGTTTTTGTCATACTGGCCTCCAGCATCCCGCGCTACCGCGCTGGGTTCTGTAGTTGGCTAACGAACCTGCATCGTACTGGACTTCGCCCTTTTGAATTCTCTTCACGATTGGCTGTAGAATGGCTTCACTCGAAAGGGGAGTAGGTTGCCTGCCTTAAATGGTCCGGTGACGCCGTCAACACGGCGCCTGAATTGGGCGCCCGGCGCATCGGGTAGAGCAAATCAGCTCGACGACCAAGACCTTTTGCGGCTTTACGCGGCCCGCAGAAGGTTTTTTCTTTTGCGCGACTGCCGACACTGGGCGCAGCGAAAGGGTTTTGGAGGTGTTTCAAGCTCCCCGCTTCTGAACCACAGGGGCTTCTCTCCACTCTTACCGCAACCCTGGAAGTATCTGTATATGGCGCAAACAGTCTGCTCTTGAATGTTAGTGCTATGGACCATCAAACTTTAAAAAAGGATCTCCATATGTCGGTTGATATTTCGTCCAAAGAAACCCTGGTGGACACACCATGGCACACGCTCAAAGTAGAAGAGTGTTTCGAGAAACTTAAGACAACGCCTCGCGGTCTAACTGCAGCCGAGGCGGCACACCATCTTGAGGAGTACGGCCCAAACGAGCTCCAAGCAGCCGGTCGAATCTCACCGTGGACCATCCTGCTGGAACAATTCAAAAACGTACTCATCATCATTCTACTTTTCGCGACGGTGCTCTCAGCTTCCCTCGGCCACGGTCTTGAGGCGATTGCGATTACTGTAATCGTGTTGTTCGCGGTGGTCCTCGGCTTCGTGCAGGAGTACCGGGCCGAGCGTGCCATCGAGGCGTTGCGCGAGATGGCCGCGCCGTTGGCAACCGTGATACGCGACGGTCGCGAGCTGCGCATTAACGCACACGAGCTGGTGCCTGGCGATCTTATTCTGTTGGCAACGGGGGACAAGGTACCCGCGGATGTCAGGCTCGTTGAAGCCGTTAACTTGCAAACGATTGAGGCAGCGCTGACAGGAGAGTCTACTCCCGTCCAAAAACATAACCGCCCTATCAACGATCCGAAGTTGCCACTCGGTGACAGAAAGAACCTTGGCTATGCGGGCACAGTGGTGACCTATGGGCGTGGCCGCGCAATTGTGGTTGCTACGGGTATGGCGACGGAGTTTGGAAAGATCGCGCGGATGCTGGAGAGTGTCGACACTGGAAAAACACCGTTGCAGTACAACCTCGACCGCGTGGGTAAGACGCTCGCACGCGTGTCGTTTGTGGTCGTTTTCGTCATCGTCGGGCTCGGTCTGTTCCGCGGTCAACCGTTCGTAGAGATGCTCATCTTCGGCGTCGCGCTGGCGGTCGCCGTTGTTCCCGAAGCATTGCCGGCAGTCGTCACTATCTCTCTGGCACTCGGTGTTAAGAGGATGGTCAAGCGTAACGCGCTCGTACGTCGCCTTCCCGCAGTTGAGACACTGGGAAGCACTTCAGTTATCTGTTCGGACAAGACGGGCACGCTCACCCGAGACGAGATGACGGTTCGCCGATTGTTCGTCGGCGGCCGGACGCTGGTGGTTTCAGGCCGTGGATACGAGCCGGTGGGAAAGTTTTCCCTGAATGACAAGGAGGTCGAGTTAGACGATTCGATCTTGTTGCTGTTGCGAGCTGGTGCACTTTGCTCTGACGCTCGAGTCGAACGGAGTGAAACCGGCGACAAGTGGGAAGTTAAAGGCGACCCGACCGAGGGCGCACTGATGGTCGCCGGGGCCAAGGCTGGCCTCGACAAGACCGAACTCGATGCCCGGTTTCCACGCGTGTTTGAAATTCCGTTCACTGCCGAGACCAAACGCATGATCACGCTTCACGAAACTCCCAACGGCTCTACGGCTTTTGCCAAAGGTGCCCCGGAAGTCATCGTCCAATCGTGTGCGTCAGTTTTAACCGACCAGGGTGAACAGCCGATGGAAGACGCACGCACGGTGGAAATCCTGGAAGCAGCTCGGAAAATGGCCGAAGAGGCGTTGAGAGTTCTGGCCATTGCCTATAAGCGAAACGCGGCGCCGGAAGATGCTGAGAAGGAGATGACACTGCTGGGACTTGTCGGGATGATCGACCCGCCAAGACGCGAAGCAAAGGCCGCCGTTCGTGAGTGTGAAGAAGCGGGGATCAAAGTGATGATGATTACCGGTGACCACCCGCTGACGGCAAAAGCTGTTGCACGCGAACTTGGAATTAGCAAAACCGAAAACGTCGTCGTTGGCCCAGAACTGGAAGCAATGGACGACGCAGAGCTGGAGCAAGTGGTGGGATCGGTCGAAGTTTGTGCACGTGTGTCGCCGGCGCACAAGTTGCGCGTTGTCACAGCGCTTCAGAAAAGAGGCCATGTGGTCGCCATGACTGGCGACGGAGTGAACGACGCTCCGGCATTGAAGAAAGCGGACATCGGAATCGCGATGGGCATCACTGGCACAGACGTATCGAAAGAAGCTGCCGCGATGACGCTCCTCGACGACAACTTCGCCTCTATCGTCGCTGCCGTGGAGGAAGGACGCGGCATATTCAGCAACATAAAAAAATATTTGATGTACTTGCTTTCGTCGAACATCGGCGAGATTGGCCTGATGGCTGGTGCGTCGCTGGCAGGTTTGCCGCTGCCGTTGTCGGCGGTTCAAATTCTTTACGTCAACCTTGCTACCGACGGACTTCCCGCTTTGGCGCTGGCCGTTGATCCGCCCGAGGAAGATCTAATGAAGAGGCCACCGCGAGACCCGCGCACCGGCATCTTCACGCGACCCGTCGTCACACTTATGTTGGTTGGGGGCCTCTGGTCCGCTGCGGTCAACCTCAGTCTCTTCATTTGGGCGTTGAACTCCGGGCGAAGTGTTCAGGAAGCCATGACCATGACCTTCGTCTCGCTGGTGCTAATTCAATTCTTCAAGGCATACAACTTCCGTTCAGATCGCCACTCGGTTTTGCGACGACCGTTCGCGAATAAATGGCTCAACATAGCTATCGTGTGGGAGTTGTTGCTGCTTGGTTTGATCGTGTATGTGCCGATCCTGGAACGAACGTTCGGAACGTTCGGACTGACTTTCAAAGATTGGTTGATCATAATCGCGGCGGCGCTGACAATTTCACCGGTGCTCGAGTTGGCGAAGTGGATGGAGCGGCGTGGCTGGTTTGGGCGTCTCGAGTAGTTTTGAGTTACAAACGAACCATTAACGAACCGCTTCCGGCGTAGCAATTTCAAGTTATCGTGGAGCTCAGAATTTGGGGATCATTCTCGATACAGATTATCGAAGCGCATACTTGAGGGGGTAAAGCGAAGCCGAACGGTGTCGGTAGGGCCGTTACGTTGTTTAGCGACAATAATTTCGGCGACGTTCTTTTCGTCGTCGGGCATGCTGTCGCGTTCCTCAGGCGTTTTGTATTGCTCGGGCCGGTAGATGAAGGCTACGAGATCGGCGTCCTGTTCAAGAGCGCCTGATTCCCGCAGGTCTGCGAGTTGCGGACGGTGATCGGAACGCGCTTCAGGCGCACGTGAAAGTTGCGACAGTGCCACCAAGGGAACGTTTAGTTCCTTCGCCAAACCCTTAAGCTCACGAGAGATTTGCGACACCTCCTGCTGCCTCGACTCCGTGCGTTTCGCAGAACCACTCATCAACTGGAGATAGTCAACTACGATCAGATCCAAACGTTTTTGTTCTGCTGCCAACCGCCGGGCTTTCGCGCGCATTTCCAGGACCGTGATCCCTGCGGTGTCATCCAGGAAAATCTTTGCGTCTGCCAGCGTGCCTAACGACTTTGCAATCTGCGCCCATTCGGGACGCGAAAGAAATCCATTTCGAAAACGTTGTGCATCGATGTTGGCCTGTGAGCACAACATGCGCATTACCAAAGCCTCTTTCGACATTTCCAAAGAGAACACGCCGACGACCGCACCCGGAACGTGAATAGCGGCATTTTCCGCGAGCATAAGGGCGAAGCTGGTCTTGCCCATGGAGGGACGCGCGGCAACAATGATCAAGTCTTGCCGCTGCAGGCCGGAAGTTATCTTGTCGAGGTCCGCAAAGCCGGTCGTGAGTCCTGTGAGTACGGCCGCTCGGCCTTCCATTTCCTGAATCTTCTCGAGCAGTTGTTCTGCAACCGGCTTAACGTGAACAAAGCCCTGACGTATTCGTTCATCAGCTAGCTGAAAGATTGCATGTTCGGCGTGATCGAGAATCAGCTCCGGCTCGTCTTCCTGTTCCAGCGCCTCCTGCGTAATTTTGTTCGCGGCCCTGATCAGGCTTCGCAGCATGGATTTGCCGCGAACTACTTTTGCGTAGTTTTCTATATTGGTCGAATGCGGCAAACCGTAGGTCAGGTTGGTAATGAAGCTGATGCCGCCGACTGACTCCAGCGCGTTTTCCTTCTTAAGCTCCTCGCCGATCAGAATCGGATTAATTTCGCCGCCACGTTCGAAAAGCGCACTCATGGCGCCAAAGATGCGCCGATGTGAGGGCACGTAATAATCTTCAGGTTTCAGTAGTTCGATAGCCTGACTGATTAAGCCGTTATCGATGAGTATGCCGCCAAGAATTGCCCGCTCAGCTTCGGCACTGTGTGGGAGGGAACGTTCGAACGATTGCTCGCGAATAGGATCAGGTGTGGCCATGTGATGAAGGATGATTAAGGTTCTGTGTTAATTCGTGTGATTGGTGGATCGTGTTTTAACTGAACGCATCTACGATCCACGAATCACACGAAATAACACTAAAAGAAGGAGTTGATGAATAATAAAACGACGCTGCAAATGTCTAAACCTGCAGCGTCGAACTATACATCGTGCGATCTTGATAGATCAAAAAAACAGAACGTTTTTTATTCAGCCGTTTCTGCAGACTCTTCTTCCGTCGACCCTTCGGATTGCTTCGCCAGTTCTGCTTCTTGCTCAGGCGTTAGGTGACCGGCAATCATTTCGCCCTCGGGAGCGACTTTAACCTGAAGATCAATTGTTACTTCGCGATGTAAACGAAGTGGCACAGCAAAGTCGCCAACACGCTTTAGCGGCTCGCGCAAGTGCAAGCGGTGACGGTCGATTTCATAGCCGCGCTCCTTGAGTGCTTCCGCGATGTCCATGGAAGTCACCGAGCCGTAAAGAGCGCCTTGCTCGCCTGCTTTACGTTTGAACTCGAGCACCATCGATCGCATCTTCTCGGCCTGTCCTTCGGCCTGGCTGCGTTCAGTTGCTTCCTTCTTCAACAGGGCTGCGCGTTCCTGCTCGATCCCCTTAACGTTGCTCGCAGTTGCTTCCACTGCCAGCTTGCGCGGCAGAAGGTAGTTGCGCGCGTACCCGGCACGCACTCGCACAATCTCGCCACGGGTACCGAGATCATCAACGTCTTCTCGTAAAAGTATTCTGGTGTGCGCCATGATGGCAGTTCCCTTTCTTTAATCCGTCGTATACGGCAACAGCGCGATATTGCGCGCGCGCTTAATTGCCTCGGCAAGCATTCGTTGGTGAATGGCGCAATTGCCCGAAATTCGCCTCGGCAAGATCTTGCCGCGCTCAGGAATATAATTTCCCAGGAACCGGACGTCCTTGAAGTCGATAATGTCTACTTTCTCAATGCAAAAGCGACAGATTCTACGACGACGCATCCGGCGCCCGCGTCCACCCTGCATCGAACGGCCACGGTCGAAATCGTCGTCACCGCCTCCGTTGTAACGGCGTCCCCGGTCCTCATAATTTGTTGACATAAAATATCCTCTTAAATCGTTAATCGTAACGGCAGTTCAGATCTAAAGCTTTAGCTTGGTTCAAGCGGAGCAACAACCTGAAGGCTGAACTCTGAACTGCTTGCATTAGGCGCTTAAGCAGCGTCCTCGGCTTCCTCAACTTCGGCTGCCGCAAACTCTGGGGTGGCGCCACCAGGCTTTTGGTCATTAGTCCGGCCACCACCGGATCTTCTGGCGGCCTTTTTCTCGCGCTTCGCCTTAAACTTCTCTGCGCGCTGGCGGTCCTCGTCTACACGCACTGTGATATACCGGATGATGCGATCGTTAACGCGCATGCGGCGCTCGAGTTCGGCGATCTCACGGCCAGAACCTTCAATCTCGAGAAGCATGAAGTGGCCCTCAGTTTTATGAAGGATCTCGTAAGCAAGCTTACGTTTGCCCATGCTTTCCTGCTTGGTGATCGTTCCGCCCTGGTCGGTAACAATTAGTTTGAAACCGTCCGTCAGACGTGTGACCTCGTCCTCGTCCGCATCGGGGTTAACGATGAACACCACTTCGTATTGTCTATTCGTTTCCAAAATATCCTCCACAGTGACAAGTAACGGGTGACAAGTGACAAGCCAATCTGATGATTGCTTTGCTCGTCACTTGTCACCTGTCACTTGTCACCCGTTGTATTCCGTCATTGCTTTCAAAACACCATCTTTCAGGATGGTATGAATTGCCTCAGCGCTTCTCGCCAAAATCTTCTCAACTTCCGTCCGCACCGCCTTCGGAAAAGGATCCAGCACGAATCGTTTCGGATCGGCAATGGGATGATCCGGCTGGATACCTATTCGCAACCGCGTGAATTCATCGGTTCCCAGCGAAGCGATAATCGACTTCAGACCGTTGTGACCGCCAGCCGACCCGCGCGCGCGAATGCGAATCTTTCCAAACGGCAGAGCCAGGTCGTCCGATATCACGATCAGATTCTCTGCCGGCGGCGACAACTTGTGTTTGCTCACCAAACACGCTGCCGTTTCACCGCTTAGGTTCATGTAGGTCTGCGGCTTCACCAACTTCACGTGGCGACCCTCGATTTCCCCACGACCTACGAGGGATTGGCACTCTCGACGAGAGACCTTGATCGCCGCTTCCGCGCCCAATTTGTCAATCAACGAGAATCCGAGGTTATGGCGCGTCCATTCATACTCCGCGCCCGGATTTCCCAGACCAACTATCAGAGATTGCCGATTGCCAATTGCCAATTGCCAATTTCAAGACGCCGTCAATCGCCTGGTCCAAATGCCGCCACCGCGAACAAACAAATCGGCAATCGGAAATCGGAAATTGGCAATCCGTCTACTCCTTCTTCGACTCCTCGCCTTCTTCATCTTCCTTCTTACCCTTGCCAATTACTTCCGGTTCAGCCGGACCTTCAACCTCAGCAGGCGCGGCAACTGGCTCTTCCTTCACGATGCCTACGGTCGCAATTACAGTGTCGGGCGGCGTAAGAATCTCGATACCTTCGGCGACCTTTAGATCTGAAGCGTGGAGCACGTCGTGCACCTTCAGTTCGGTAACATCGACGTCGATCGAATCGGGAATCTCCCTGGGTTCGCACCGAATCTCGATCTCGCGAAAGATCTGCTCCAACACACCCTCCTCTTCGCGAACACCGTAGGGCTCGCCCACCAGGTGCAAAGGAACTGTGACTTCGATCTTCTGACCCTTAACCAGTCGCGTAAAATCCGCATGAATCAAACGGCTCTTCACCGGATCGATCTGTCGGTCATGAAACATTACTTCGCTTGGTCCAACGCCTTCGATGTCGAGAGTGAAGATGCTGTTACGTCCGGACTCGGAGCGCAGAATCGCGGCCAGCTCACGAAGTGGCGCCAGCGCGGCTACGCTGCCACCCTCGCCCCCGTAAACCACGACCGGAATCAATCCCTCGCGGCGGGCACGGCGAGCATCGTTTTTGCCGCGGCCTTCCCGCGCTTTAGCCTGAACCGTTATCTCTTTTCGTTCTTCTGCCATGACTACTCCTCTTAACAAACGTTCAGCGATCAAGCCTGTAGTTTAGAGTTCAACCTTTTAGGTTGTTCTTCGCCTCCTGCTGAGGCTTGAACTCTAAACTACAGATTTGATCGCTGATGGACTTTCTGAGCCATCAGGTGTTTGCCCTTCGCTAAACGAAGAGCGAGGAAACGCTGGTCTCCTCGTGGATCGACTTGATCGCTTTCGCCAATAGTGGCGCGATACTAAGGATCTTAATCTTTTTCAACTCACACGCGTGGTCGCGCAGCGGAATAGTGTTAGTAATCATTATCTGCTCGATCTCGGATACATCGAGCTGCTGCACCGCCGGTCCTGATAAAACCGCGTGTGTGAAACATGCATGAATTCTACCGGCACCAGCATTTTTCAACGCTTTGGCCACTTTAGTCAAGGAGCCACCGGTGTCGCACATGTCATCGACAATCAAACAACTGCGCCCACGCACGTCGCCGACTACGTTCATTACCTCCGCAACATTCGCTTTTTCCCGGCGTTTATCGCAAAGCGCAAGTTCCGCATTTAGGCGTTTAGCGTATGCCCGCGCCCTTTCAGCGCCCCCGGTATCAGGCGCAACAACCGTCAAATCCGGCAAAGGATTTTCCTGGTAATAGCCAATCATGACCGGAGCGGAGTAAAGGTGGTCGACCGGGATATCAAAGAACCCCTGAATCTGGGCCGCGTGCAAATCGATTGCTAATAGACGGTCTGCGCCGGCAACTGTGATCAGATTCGCGACCAGTTTTGCCGAGATAGGGACCCGCGGACGATCTTTCTTATCCGATCGGCCATAACCGTAATAGGGGATGACCGCGGTGATGCGCTCGGCTGACGATCGACGAAACGCGTCGAGCATTATCAGCAACTCCATTAAATGCTCGTCAGTGGGCGGAGAAGTGGGCTGGACGATAAACACGTCGCCGCCGCGCACGTTTTCATCAATCTGAAAATTAAACTCGCCGTCCGAGAAGCGCTCAGTAAAAGCACGTCCCATATCACAACCTAAATGGCGAGCAATCTCCTCCGCCAATTTCGGGTTTGCGTTTCCCGAAAAGACTTTGATGCCTCCAGTTGTGCCCATATGATCTAGTGACGGGTAACAAGTGACGAGTAACAGGTCAAGCAGTTTTGCTTATCACTTGTCACTTGTCACTTGTCACCGAGTTATGGCTGGGGCGGGTGGATTCGAACCAACGAATGCCGGTTCCAAAGACCGGTGCCTTACCACTTGGCTACGCCCCAATATCAGAATCAGATTTGAAAGAGCGTACGAGCGAAACTCCGCCCACATTTAACGCGCGAATGTATTCGTTCCCTGACAATGTAACACACGCAAACATGCGCCAGCCTGCTTCTAACTGAATTTTATTGATTGCGATTTGCTGCGCTTCCGGACTCGAAAAGACACCAAATACGCTCGACCCACTTCCAGCTAACAGCGCGTCCATCGCACCAGCGTGGAGCAGTGCTGCTTTCGTTCTCTTAATCTCAGGCTCGATATCAAATATCACCGACTCAAAATCATTCTTCAAGTCGTTCTGCAGTGGTCCCGGTGTCGAATCCTGAAATTGTGCACCTGTTTGCGAACGTGAAAGAATAGGGTCGACCCCTGGTGTTGTCAAGGCAGCGGAATTGACTGCTGCATATGCCTTTGCCGTTGGAACACTCGCGTTCGGCGTGACCACAATCAAATGCCGAATGAGGCTATCGGGCAGTGCTGACAGCGTGGTTCCGGTTCCTTCTCCCAGCGCCGTCCCACCTAACAAAAAGAAAGGTACATCTGCTCCTAAACTCTCGGCGATTTCATGCAGGTCGAGCTCAGTAACTTCGACTTGCCAAAGTTTTGCCAGTGCCAGGAGCGAGACTGCGGCGTTTGAAGATCCGCCACCCAATCCAGCTTGAACGGGAATTCTCTTATGCAGGCGAATGCCCGCGCCCTTGTCGACCTTATAGCGGTCTTTCAAGGCGTAAGCAGCGCGGACTACAAGGTTGCGCTCGTCACTCGGAATATCCTGATCATTGCAGGTGAGAGTTATTGAGCCATCTCCACTTAGATCAAAGTGAAGATCATCATGCAGGGAAATCGTTTGTAGTACCGTTTTTAATTCGTGGTAACCGTCGGTGCGCTTGCCGAGAATTTGCAAGCTCAAGTTGATCTTGGCAAAGGAAGGAAGACTTAAGGTGGTTGAATTCACTTGGGGTGCTGTGGTGCCGACCTAGTCGGCCACCCCAAGATTTGCAGGCAGAGCAACTAGCGGTTTATGAAAACCTGAGTCAGATAAACGCTACCATCACTTGAAATGTAACTGCCGATCGCGGACGCCTGAAAGCCTATGTAAAGCATATTCGCCCGATGGCCGCCCGAATTCATCCATCTCTCAACTGCAAAAGCGCCAGGATCGTCGTAACCTTTATTATACGCGATGTTTTCCCCGATTACCCTGAAGCGTCCGATCCCCATAGCCCGCGCGCGATCCTTTAACTGCAAACCGTCAGGCGTCTCATGAGCGAAGTATCCCTGGCGGGCCATGTCCTCGGAATGGATCCTGGCCAGGCGGCAAAGTTCGGGATCCCAGGATAGGGCAGACAATCCGTTTGCGATACGCGCTTGATTAGTCTTTTCGAATGCGCTTCTCTCAACTGCGCTCGCTTCGGCCAGCGACGGCGAAGCGGCCACGGCCGTTCTCTCGAGGGACTTGGGTATCGAACCTACTGTGCGAGGTCTTGAGGCGGCCGCATCGCTTACAGGATCAACCAGCAGACGTGCCAGCGGTGGCATCTGAGTATTCTGCGCAGTCGCCATCTGACAAAGCATCAAAAGAAATAGCGAAGCGGGAAGAAGGTGCTTCAGGGATGGAAAATGGAAAATCTCGGGGGATGTCATGGAAAATCGTCTTTCCTGGCAGGCCGCCAGCTCATTTCGCGGAATCGGCTGTAAATGGAAACCTAGCCGGGGCGGGCAGGTCAGGATCTACGGCAAGACTAACAGACGATTAAACCCAGATCAACACGTTTGTTGGCCTTTGTTAAACATGCGCTTTTAAGGGGTCTACCGGGGTGTTCCGAAGGTTGGTGAGACACGGGATTCTGTACGGCGATGCCTTATTGATGAATGTATACTGACGACCAATCCCTGATTCAAACGCGAATCCTACGAGTCGACTACTGCACTAATGCCATGAAGAGTTACGTTCTGAGTTTCTTGTTACTCTTGACGCTGAGCGTCATTGTGCCGGCTCAGCAGCCTGTTCCTTCTCCCTCACCCGGAAGTGTGGAGAGCAACGGGCAACCGTCACCTCCAGTTACGAAGGACGAGGAGCTCGCTGAGGGAGATGTTCTTCGTATCACGGCAAATCTTGTGTCAGTGCCAGTCAGCGTCATCAATCGTCGAGGTCAATACGTTGTAGATTTAGAAAGAAGCGATTTTCGTCTCTTTGAAGATGGTGAGGAACAGACCATTGCCCATTTTAGTAATATTGACCAGCCTTTCTCAGTCTCACTATTAATCGATACTAGCGGCTCGACAGCGCCCTTTCTGGAGCAAATCAAAGGGGCGGCTAAAGCGTTTCTGGAACAACTGCGACCTTCAGACAAAGTTCGTCCGGTCTATTTCCACGGTGAGGTAAAGGCGCTTACCAGAGTAGGCATTAATGATCCGAAGCTACTGCAGGCAGCGGTTGATCGCATTGAGTCGGGTCCCATCATGATGGGCACGCGGTTGTACGACGCCGTTCACTTCACACTCCTTGATTTCACACGCGAGTCCGGACGAAAGGCCGTCATCCTGTTTACGGATGGTGAAAACACCTGGGGAAAGGCAACCATGAAGAGCACTCTGCAGGAGGCAGAGGAATCGGACGTGGTTATCTACACTCTGCAATACGGAGGGATGCCTCCTAAAAAATATCTCCAGCAGTTAGCAGACAAAACGGGCGGACGTTATTTCCAAGCTGACACCATAAGTGAGATCGGACAATCCTTCGCTGGAGTGGCGGAAGAACTGCGGCGCCAGTATGTGATTGGCTATTACCCGAAGGAACGCGCGCTTAATGAGCAGGAGAGAAAAATACGAGTCAAAGTAAATCGTAAGGCTGTAGCTGTCAGGGCTCGCAAATCTTACACATACAGCCGATAGGATCTGCCAACTCAAAATGATGCGTTTTACGAGGCTAGTTGGATTGTGGGCCCGGAGCGAAGCGTTTAATAGCCTTCTCCCAGGAACTCCTGACCGGATAGCAATAGAGTAGGACAAGGACGGCCACAAGTCCTCCTCGATAAGTGTAAGAGGGATCTCCGGTCATAAGTGTCATGACGAAACCAATAAGTCCGGTTGCCGATGCGAGCAAAGCGACTTGAAGGGTAGTTCTTTGCAGAGTTATTAGTAAACCGGACGCCCCCTTGAGGTCCGCTATGTCCTGCAATCGCATCACAGCAAACTTTGTGCGCCGAAATGCGATTGAGCCCAGTCCAAGAATGAGAATAGTGATTAGCACCGGCCAGTGGATTGAGGGATTAGGACGTCTGATAAGAACTTTCGGGCTCAAGTAGGCAATGACTACCAGGAGCACGACTCCCACTAGCATGGACTTAACAGTCCTGGCGGTTGCTTTGTGACGGCGTTCCAATTCAGGCAGAGCGCTCTTTGGTTGTTCAGTTGAAGTCTCCATTTACCCCTCCGAAGCAATCATCAGGCAAGTCGGCACTATCGGCAAGACGTGTAACGCAAACTGTTAGTTTGCGGACCGCAGCATAGAGGTTAGTTCGCTGATCATCGTAACGCAAACTGTATTTCGCGGAAGGTAACCTAGAAACTAGTTAACCCCAATCAGGTTTGTGATCATGGCCCGCAAACTAACAGTTTGCGTTACCTTCAAAGCAAAAACGGCCCGCTGCGATGACACAGCGGGCCGAAGTCTAATGACAATTGAAGATAAACTACGGCTTTGCAGGCGTGGTAGCTGCCGGCACCACCTTAGGCTGACCTACATCTGGAGCCGGTGGTCGGGGAGTGTTATTCACCGGCACCGTTCGATTATTCGTCCGCTGAACGGGAGCCTGAGGCATAACATTCGTGGGCAACTGTCCGTTGTACTTGATGGCCTCGTCGATTAGATCGTTTCGACCCTCTTTCTTATCCTTGCTAATTAAGATGCCATCAGGCCGGACAGAGACGTCGGCCTTTCCACTAACCTGCTGCTTCAAATTCGCCACGAAACTGAGACGCTCAGCCGGCATTACATTCTTCCTGGCCGGATCGGGATCAGGAACGGGTGCTCCAATAATGCTCAGCTGCTCCTTGGCCTTATCTACATACTCGCTGTTAGGAAAATTCCGAATGAGATCCTGATAGAACTTAGCAGCTTCGTCGGGCTCCTCCTCCTGCTGGAATGTATAAGCGAGCTTGAAAAGAAGCTCGTCCCGGAGCGAGAAGTGTGGATACTTATCCAGCACTTCCTTGTAGCGAGATTGGGCTCCCTTTAGACCGCCCTTATGGCCCTTATAGCGAGCCTCCAGGTAAAAATTTCCAATCTGGTAGCCATGCAACGCCAGGGTTTCCTGGGCGTCTACCAGATGGCCCTCAACGATCGGACGTAGATTAGTTTGTGGATACTGCTGTAAAAGAGCCTTCAGGCGCTGCTCAGCTTTCCGAGCATGCGTCACATCTCGATCCGAGAGGCCCATCTGTCGCATCTCCGCCTCGGCAACCTTCAGCATTGCATCGTCAGCGAGTGGATCTGTGGGAAAGAATGTCAGCCAATCAAGGTAAGCCTGTGCCGCCTGAATCAAAGCCGATGTTGTGCCTTCGAGATAGAAAGAGTCGGCAATTGCCAATTTCGCCAACGGCAGAAATGCGGAATCCGGGTACGTGTTGATGATGGTGGAAAAAAGCAGCCTACCTGTTTCGTGACGACCTCCTCTGACTTCCTTTGCGGCTTCCTCGAAAAGCACCCGGTCTCGGCCCGGAGCCACGGTGCCGGTAAGTTCTTCGTATTTATCGTCTCCGCCCCCGCCAAAGAGTCCAAAGAACTTTCCCTTCTTCTTCTTTTTGTTTGACGAAGTGGATGACGCCGCAGCGCTTGTTCTGGCCCCAGCGGTCGCCTGAAGTCCGATTTCTACTCTGGTGTTCAGCTCGGCTACAGACGTTTCAAGGCGCTCCAAGCTGGTCTGATCATAACGTTCAGACCGTTCCTGCTTGCTGCGGAGATCATTAACTTCAGACAGTATCGACCCGACTTCTTTGTCGAGATTACGAAGTCTGACCCGGGGATCATCGAGGTTCTTGTTGTCTTTGTCCGCCGAACCCAGGGAGGAGAGGCCGCTGTTGAGCGACCGTCGCATTGAGTCCAGCTTTGATCTCATTACGTCGAGGCGCTGGAGCGCAGAAAGCTCACTCTGCCCGCTCTTTTGCGCCAAAGCGCCGCCGGCCAGACCAAGAATTAGTGTGGCGCAAATAATTAAGTAAGCGCCAAAGCGGAAATACATAACTAAAACCTCCAGGAATGCACAAGCATCAGACTATTCAGACTTCCTATTCGAACCATTAAACCCATTGTACGGTTGCTTCGCGTAACTCTTTTACTGCTTTTTCCGGTGCGGCCGAGCCGAAGATCGCCGAGCCGGCCACAATGATCTCCGCGCCTGCAGCGACGACCGACGCGATATTATCCGCATCGATACCTCCGTCGACTTCAATTCGAGTCGGGAGGTTGCGTTCCTCGATCATTCTGCGCAAACGCCGCACTTTCTCGATCGAAGTTGGGATGAAGCGCTGCCCCCCGAACCCTGGATTTACGGACATCACCAGTACATAGTCGGCAAAGAATAACGCTTCGCTCAAGCTCTCAACCGGCGTGGCCGGATTTATTACTACACCCGCTAGCGCACCGGCTGCCTTGATAGATGCCAGGGTTCGGTGAACGTGTGCATCGGCTTCGATATGCACCGAGACCATTTTGGCCCCAGCTTCGACAAACTGTTTCGCGTACCTCCCCGGCTCCGAGATCATCAAGTGCGCATCAATCGGAAGCGAGGTCGCACGGGCGATAGACTTAACTACAGGCAAACCGATAGTAATATTCGGAACGAAATGGCCGTCCATTACGTCCACGTGAAGTATTCCTGCTCCCCCGCGCTCAACCGCTGCAATCTCTTCGCCGAGCCGCGAAAAATCGGCTGACAGTATCGAGGGGGCAATATCGATAGTCCGGTCGCTCATGTAGTCAGCACTCGGCTCGCCTATCGTGGCGAAGGCTTCGGAACGGGAGGGCGTGTGCTGCGATTGTCGTTGCTGGCCGCACCCCTCACGTTCATATTGTTGGTTAACGTCGGACGATTGGCGTTAATTGCCGGTTTATTCTCGTTGCTGTTATTGGCGTTTCTGTTAGGAGTCGGCCGGTTGCTGTTTGCGTTGCGATTGCTGTTTGAATTCGCGTTTTCGTTTGCGTTCTTATTTGTATTCCTTTTCCTGGGCTTATTCTCGTTAGCCGCGGCGTTGTCGTTGGTGTTTTTCGCGTCAGTCTTCTCTTCGGGTTTCTTCTCGGGAGCTACTACCTGAGACGCTTCGCCCTCTTTGACGGACCGGCTAATGTCCATGGCCACAGTCTGACCAACCTTGACTACATCCCCGGCGCGAGGAAGTTGAAACAGTACTGTGTCGGCCTTCAACTCGCTGCTCGGCCTGGTAGCACGAATGCGAAAATTCAAGCCAGCCTCGCCCAATATCCGCTCAGCTTCAAAACGGTCCTTACCCAAGACCTCCGGTACGGTAACCTCCGGACTGCGTAGAGACAAATAAACTGTAGTGGCGAGACCAAACAGAAAAACGATCGCTATCGCGATCGCGATACTGAGGCGTCGAAGCGCTGAGAGTGCCCCGCTGGCATTGTTCACGTACTAACCTCTGGTCAACTCTAAAACTACCGAGTGGCCCCAAAAAACCAGCCGCGAAGTCTAACATCCAGCTTCAGCGGGCCGCAAGACGACGAACTGTACAGAACCGAGCGCGGTAGCTCCGGATGCTGGAGGTACCTTGAAATCCCCGAACCATTGAATAGTTACGTTTAAACAGTGCACTTGTACACCCCGGCAGCGGACAAGTCCGCTATCTAGACGAAGTGTGATTGAGCTATCAGAGGCCTATAACACCTGGCGTCAATAGCGCTCGGTTCTGTAAAACGCGGAGATAAAAAACCCATCAGTTCCATGTTTTTGCGGCCAGGTTCGCGCAGCGCCCGATGAAGTTGTCAGCGAAGGGTCCACTTCTAAATTCACGGGTCTAAACAACTCATTGTTCTCAAGGAACGCTTTAGTGACTTCTTCGTTTTCGTCCGTTTCAACGGAACAAGTTGAATAAACTAAACGTCCACCAGGCTTGACGGCGCAGACCGCATTTTGAAGAAGCTGTTTCTGTCGGGCAGATAAATCGTCGATATCATCCGGTGAGATGCGCCAACGGATTTCGGGGTTGCGCCGGAGCGTGCCCGTGCCTGAACAGGGCGCATCGACTAATACGCGGTCAAACGCGTGTTCAGCGAACGGTAGCGGCTGCAGTCCGTTTAAATTGACGGTCTTAATACTTCTGAGCCCTTGTAACTCTGACGACGAGACCAAATTCCTAAGGCGGTGTTCATAATAGTCTCCCGCAAACACCGAAGCCGAATCGAGTGCGCGGTCGGCAATCTGGGTTGTCTTGCTTCCCGGAGCAGCACATAGATCAAGAACGCGATGACCGGGCTCGGCGCCCAACACCTGGGCCACCAACTGAGACGCCTCATCCTGAATGTAGGCCTCTCCTTTGTTCACAAGTTGTGATAACAAACTGCCAGCCCCCTCGATTCTCCATGCACCAGTAGCGATCTTTGATCGCGTCAGCACACCGCCTGCCTGACTCAACTGCTCCAGAACAGCAGTTTCGTCTGCTCGAGTGTTCACGACGCGAAATGCGATTGGAGCCGGCTCATTGTTGGCGTGGGCAAATCGCTCAGCCTCCTCGTCGCCAAACGCTTTGGACCAACGTTCGATCAACCACGCCGGATGTGAAGTTTTGACCGCGATTCTCTCAATGGGATCGTCAATTCCCTTCGCAGGATCAACTTCAGGCTCACGTGTGGCCCGTCGCAACACTGCGTTTACAAAAGGTGCCGCTGAACGGAGGCGTGCAAACTTAGCCAGGTTAACTGACTCATTGACGGCGGCCGAGTCTGGGATGCGTGATAAGAACCGCAACTGGTAGAGACCAAGGCGAAGTAGAACGCGAATCGCCAGGTCGAGATCAGATACTTTACGACCAGAGTAGTATTCGATCAGCTTGTCCAGCCACAACTGCCAACGCAGCACACCCATTACCAACTCATGAGTAAGCCCACGATCGAGAGTGCCAAGATGTTCTTCTTTGGAGTTTAGGAGGACTGAAGCGTAGGCGCCTTCTTCAACGCGCACAAGAATCTCAAATGCGGCGAGCCTTGCAGGAGAAATAGAACTAGACTTCGCCAAATCGATCACCAATTTTTAAATGAGTGCCATTTATGAAATCCTTTGCGCTCACCCGGCGTTTGGCTTCCGGTTGCACTTCAAACAAACGCAGCGATGTATCTTCGCCACATTTCACAATCAGATCGTCGCCATGCGCAGCTACAACTGAACCAGGCTGCGCCTCGTGACTAGTCTCCTCAACCTCGGCGCGCCAAATAATTAGTCTACGCGTCTGGCAGTGGGTATATGCATTGGGCCAGGGCTGGAAGCCCCTCACACTCCGCTCGATTGCTGCCGCCGAACCCGACCAATCTATAAGTCCGTCGGCTTTAGTAAGCAGCGGAGCGAAAGTCGCATTACTATCATCCTGTCGAAGTGGCGCTATTGAATCGAGTTGCGTCAGCGTTTCGCTGAGCAGATCCGCGCCGATGGTTGCGAGACGCGGCATAAGCTGCGGAGCAGTTTCTGTTTCACCGATCGATGTTTCTCTCTGCAACAAAACAGGGCCGGAATCGAGTTGCTCCTCTATGAACATAGTAGTCACGCCTGTTTTCTCTTCACCGCGGATGATGGCCCAGTTAACAGGAGCCGCACCTCGATACCTCGGTAGCAAAGAGAAATGCAGGTTGATGCAACCCTTAGTCGCGGCGGTTAGATATTCCGGAGGGAGGATGCGGCCGTAAGCGACAACGACGGTGACGTCTGCGTTATAGGAAGCAAACAACTCCCTTGCTTCCGGGGTCTTGATTTTTGCCGGTTGTTCTAGCTTGAGGTTATGGGCCAGGGCAAACTCTTTGACGGGCGGTGCATGAATTTTATCGCCGCGACCCGCTGGCTTATCCGGCTGCGTCCAGACCGCTACGACGTCATGACCATCCTTCAGCAAACGCTCAAGTGAAACGACTGCTGACTCGGGCGTGCCCATGAAGACTATGCGCATATCGGGTTGTGGTGTCCGTGCGGAATGGTTTTCGCGGCTTTGCCGCTTTCCGTGCGGTAAGGCTAGGCCTTACCGCGGCTGATGTTAAATGAAAGAGGCTACGCCTCCCGGGCTGAGGCGTAGCCTCTTTCAATTCTCGCGATGGTCGGAAAGGCACAGCCTTTCCGCACGGAAGGCGGCGAAGCCGCGTTCGCTCAGATCGCGGCTTTCTTTTCCGCCAGCTTGGTCGTAGCGCCTACCTTCTCTGACGCAAGCTTCGCCTGCATGAACAACAGAAGATAGTCCCGTCCACCGGCCTTTGAATCGGTGCCTGACATATTGAAGCCGCCGAATGGATGTACACCGACTAAAGCGCCCGTGCACTTTCGGTTCAGGTAGAGATTGCCAACGTGAAACTCTCGCCGCGCCCGTTCCAGCTTCTCTTCGTCGGCGCTGTAGACGGCGCCCGTCAACCCGAATTGCGTATCGTTTGCGATGTTCAAAGCATCGTCGTAACCCTGAGCTTTTATGACAGCCAGCACGGGCCCAAAGATTTCTTCCTGTTCAATGGTTGCGCCTGGCTTTACGTCAGCAATTACCGTCGGCTCGATGAAGAACCCCTGTTCGCCATCCGACCCGCCACCTGCCACAACTCGTCCGCCTTCGCTCTTACCCTTTTCAATATATTGGTTGATTGTCTTAAAAGCTTTTTCATTGATCACCGCGCTCATGTTAGTCGCCGGATCACCTGGGTCGCCGAGTTTGATCTTCTCCGTTCGCTCCACAATCTTTTCCAGCATTGTGTCGTACACACTTGCGTCGATGATCGCCCGCGAACAGGCTGAGCACTTCTGTCCTTGAAAGCCAAACGCTGCCTGAACCACACCCGTCGCCGCGTCGTCAAGGTCGGCATCGTCGGCAACGATGATCGCATCTTTACCACCCATTTCGGCAACGACTCGCTTAATCCAAAGCTGTCCTTCGTGCACCTTAGCCGCTCGCTCATTTATTCGCAGACCGACTTCCATCGACCCGGTAAACGCAATGAAGCGCGTTTTCGGATGATCGACAATCACGTCACCAACTTCAGCTCCCGAGCCGGTCATGAAATTAACCACGCCTGACGGTAACCCTGCTTCCTCGAGTAGCTCGAAAAACTTGTAGGCGATTGCCGGCGCGTCAGACGACGGCTTAAGGACCACAGTGTTCCCCGTAACAAATGCGGCTGCGGTCATGCCCGCCATGATGGCAAAGGGAAAATTCCAAGGTGGAATCACGGCACTCACGCCGAGCGGTATGTAGTCGAGCTTATTGTCTTCGCCTTCAAGCTTCACCAACGGTTGATCGCCCGCGTAACGCAACATCTCACGGCCGTAAAACTCAAGAAAATCGATCGCCTCTGCGGTGTCGCCATCAGCTTCCGCCCAGGTCTTCGCCACCTCATAAACCATCCACGCGGAAAACTCATGCTTTCGCTCGCGAATCGTCGCAGCTACACGAAACAATAACTCAGCGCGTTCAGTTGGACTTGTATTTCTCCAGGTTTTAAAGGCCTCGTTGGCAGAATCAACGGCGCGTGTCGCGAGATCTTTCGTCGACTTCTGAAAACGACCGACTATCTGGGTGCGATCTGCAGGGTTAATGCTTTCGAGCTTGGCATCTGTGGTAATTCTTTCGCCACCTATTACGAGCGGATACTCGCGGCCCAACTCGCTTTTGACCTTCTCCATCGCAGCCCGCATTGCTTGCGCGTTCTCATCCTTACTGAAATCAGTAAACGGTTCGTTACGGAATTCTGTCGGCATTTCGGTCTCCAATTAGGTTTTTTGAAATAGTAACACAGCGGGAAACAGGAGGCAGGCGGCGGGCAGGCGGCGGGCAGGCGGCGGGCAGGTGGCAGGTGGCAGGTGGCAGGTGGCAGGTGGCAGGTGGCAGGTGGCAGGTGGCAGGTGGCAGGTGGCAGGTGGCAGGTGGCAGGAGCTTAAATCACAGCGGGACTCAACAACCACAAAAAAAAGCGCGACCGAAAATCTTCCAATCGCGTTAACGGGTCCAGCCTGGCTCCTGCTACCTGCCGCCTGCCTCCTCGCCTCCTGACTCTACCGCCATTTTCCGCTCTTCTGCAGTCTCTTAATCTTTCGTTTCACCAGTTCCCTTTTAAGTGAACTCATCTTGTCGAGAAAGACTATGCCATCGCAATGGTCTGTCTCGTGCAGCATGCATCGCGCCGTCAACTCCGTTTCATCCAGCTGGAATTCGTTTCCATTGATGTCATGCGCACGTACAACGGCACGCAAGCTTCGTTCAACGGGTGTGAAGATCCCAGGAAAGGACAGGCATCCCTCTTCGCCGTTTTGTTCACCTTCAACCTGAATCACATCCGGATTGATCATCACTACGCGCTGATCAGGATTCTTGCCACCGGAGCAGTCCATTACAAATAGCCTCTTTGAGACTCCAACCTGGACCGCGGCCAGACCAACTCCGGGCGCAGAATACATCGTTTCAAACATGTCGCTGACGAGTATCTTCAGCTCGTCGTTGAACTCAGTCACGGGATCCCCCGGCGTGTCGAGTATCGGGTTAGGCCACGTAACAATTTCCATCAATGCCATTCTTGAGAGTTCCTATTCCAATGCGTAGTTTTGCTGAAGGCGTACGATGTCGATTCTACGATGCAGTATGCTTTAGGCTCTAGTGTACTGACCTATAAAGACCACGGGGAATGCGTGTCTTACTAATACCCACGAAGCTGCTCTCGATAGCCCTCGAAATTACTTTTCATTTCACCTAAGCTATCGCCGCCAAATTTCTCTCGCATCGCTGCCCCGATCACGAGCGCCACCATCGCCTCGCCAATCACTCCCGCTGCGGGAACGGCAGTGATATCGGAACGTTCAAACGCAGCCAGTTGCTCCTGCTTGGTATCGATATCAATTGAGCGCAATGGACGACGCAGGGTAGACAACGGCTTAAGGTGACCACGAATACGGACTTCCTCACCATTGGTTATTCCACCTTCCAGACCGCCCGCTCGGTTCGTTTCACGTATGAACTGCTTCGTTTCGTCGTTGTAAGCGATTTCGTCGTGCACTTCTGAACCGGGCAACGCGCTTGCCTCGCTTCCCGCGCCGATTGAAACTGCCTTAACCGCAGGGATCGACATTATCGCCTGGGCCAAACGGCCGTCGAGTTTCAAGTCCCAGGAGGTATGTGAACCAACACCGGGAACAACGCCACGCGCCACGACTTCAAATATTCCGCCAACAGTATCGCCGGCTTCGCGCTTCGCATCGATCAATTCGATCATGTGTTGTTGTAATTGTGGGTCGGCGCAACGTAGTGGCGCGTCGTCCGATACAGCTGCGATTTCAGTCCACGATAACTCAAGCGGTTTTTCAGGAATGCCGCCCAGTTGAATTACATGACTACGGATTTCTACTCCAAATGCAGCGACCAACTGTTTGACCAGCGCCCCGCATGCCACCCGGGCTGCGGTTTCCCTGGCTGAGGCTCGCTCGAGAATGTTCCGGAGATCGCGCGCGGCAAACTTTTGCCCACCCGCAAGATCGGCATGCCCCGGACGAGGTCGACTTAGGCGGCGCGACTTCGCATCAGCAACTTCGCGAGGTTCGGCGTTCATCACCTCAATCCAGTTGGCCCAATCCTTATTTTCAATGACCAGAGATATTGGTGAGCCGAGCGTCAGACCGTGCCGAATCCCGCTAAGGACCTCGACTTTGTCCTGTTCAATCTTCATTCTGCCGCCGCGGCCATAACCCCATTGCCGTCGTTCGAGCTCACGATTGACTTGTGCCAGGTCAACCGGTAAGCCGGCAGGCAGGCCTTCAACAATCGCGACCAGCGCGCGACCATGGGATTCTCCGGCTGTGGTGAAACGAAGCATCTCTGCGATTGTCCGTGCTTAGTTGTTGTGTCAGTCGCTCAGTTGGTCGTGGTCAGTGGTCCAGTGAAGGGTATTACACGAACCACTGACAACGCATTACTACAGATACTCTTCTGCAAAAATATTTCCACGACCTAAAACACCGGCCGGATCAAACGCCCGTTTCAGTGCGGCCATCTCGCGCAGGTGGTGGTCGGAATACAGGAGCCGTAAATACTCCCGCTTTAATTTCCCAATCCCGTGCTCAGCCGATATCGTGCCCCCAACTTCGACTGCGCGTTTCACGAACCCTACATAGATCTCTCTCGCCTTGGCCGCTTCGTTGTCGTCGCGAGGCAGTATGTTCACGTGCACATGATTGTCGCCGATATGACCGAAGATGGTGTACCGAAGATCGGTTGCGCGGAGCGTCTCCTTATAAAAACGCAGCATCGACGGAAATGCGTTATCAGGCACTGACATGTCTGTAGAAACTTTTCTTTGATTATGACGCGCAAACCATTCATTCATCAGCACCGGAAGTGCATGACGAAACTCGCGTAGCCTCGCTTGGTCCCCTTCCGTCGTCGCAAACCAGGAATCGTCACTCAGTGCCTCGTGTTTCTCTATCAATTCCATCCATTCATTCATCAACACGTCTTCCGTGTCAGCCGTCGTTTCCTGTTCGAAAAAAATTGCGCCGACAGCTTTTGCGGGAATGGCTTCGTACTTGGTCCGCAGGAAATTCAGCGATTCACTATCGAAATACTCAAGCACTCGAGCATCGAGTTGCTTAAACGTCTCTTCATTGTCCTGACGTTCAGTGGGTTTCCGGTCGGCGATTTCAAGAGCTTTTTCCAGGAGGGATCCCAACTGACCGGCTCCGCCGCTTGATTGCCGATTCTTAAGTGAAAGCGATCGTGCCTCGGAAACAAACGCTAGCAGATTCTCCTCATCATTGAAGAACACAGTCCCGCTTAACAAGCCTTCTGGTTTCGGCAGTAAAGCTACTTCGACTTCCGTCACGACCCCCAGCGTACCTTCACTCCCGATAAAAAGATCCAGAACGTCCACCTGAGGAGCGACGTAATAACCGGCTGCATGCTTTCGCGTATTTGGCATCTGGTAAGTTGGCATCGCAGCTTCAAGGACACGTCCGCCGGGTAGCGGAATCTTGATCTGGCCGCTCGCATCAGCTCGAAACACCCCTCGCCGGAGATCTAGCAACTCACCAGTTGCCAACGCAACCTTGATGCGTAATACGTGATCTCTGGTTGGGCCGTATTTAAAGCTGCGCGCACCGGAGGCATTGGTCGCTACTGTCCCACCAAGATAACAACTGCGCTCGGTTGGATCGGGCGGATAAAACAATCCCTCACTCTCGACGAACTGTTGTAAATCGGCGAGGCGCACGCCCGCTTCCGCTACTACGCTGCCACCACTTTGTTCGTCACGAGCCATGCTTTTGATCTTGTTAAGCTTGTCCGTCGCGATGACGACTCCGGCGAAAGGTATGCGGCCGCCCACGGTTCCAGTCCCTGCCCCGGAAACAGTTATAGGTGTTTTATCCTGGCTCGCTGCTTTGAGAATCTCAGCGACTTCTGCCGCGCTCTCCGGAAAGGCAACGCTCGCCGCCTGACCCTCACTCATGTAGCTTGCATCAGTCAGAAAGGATCTTACGGAGTCGGGGTCAGATTTGATCTGCATAGTTTGGACATCAAGCGAGTTGCAGTTCGCGTGCACGCAACACCTTGATTCGATCGCGGAGTTCCGCCGCGCGCTCGAACTCAAATCGTTTAGCCGCTCCACGCATTTCGGTTTCGAGTCTGGTGATCGTAGCTTCAATATTCTGAGGTGAATAATCCTCGATCTCTTCCCATTCGGTAGGCACTTTAAAGTAATCGGCTTCAGAAGCCGTAATCAATGTTGACTCAATAGGCTTCACAATCGTTTGCGGAGTGATTCCCTGTTCACGATTGTAAATTTCCTGAATCGATCGCCTTCGTTTCGTCTCATCCATTGCCCGTTTCATGGAATCCGTCATTCGATCAGCATAGAGAATCGCTTTGCCTTCTGAATTTCGCGCAGTGCGTCCGATCGTTTGAATTAACGAC
>JBGTCM010000261.1:0-2284 GCA_041748795.1 Pyrinomonadaceae bacterium | reverse complement strand
GTGGGCGCCCCTTCTTCGACCCCCCTCAAGGCTCCCACCGATGGTCTTCATTGTCATGGCGTTCCTTACCGTCGATGAATCTCTAGCCCCCCGGAGGGGCGCCCACGGAGGGACGCCCCTACACATGTTGCGCGGGGAGTTGAATAGCGTTAACCTTGCCGCTTTTGTTGGGTCGCATTTACCGCTGCAAGAGAGCCAGAGAAACAATTGGCAGCCAACGCAGACGCAATTATCACAGCCGGTTTGAGGCCTGAACTCTTCGCCGACCGAGGCCTTGTCTCGATAAGCAGGACAGTACTCATTGCCACTCTGACCATACTTGTCCTCGTTGGGTTCGGTTTTCGTGTTTCAAAACTGAGCGCTGAGGGGCTCAGCGAAGACGAGCTGAACAAGCTGCAGGCTGTGGGCGACTACCGTGCGAATGGGTTGACCGCCGCAAACAGCGAGCATCCATTGCTGATGAAGGCGCTGCAGACAGTCACGGTGTCGCTGGCAGACCGATGGAACAGCCAAGCTGGTCGAACGGTAATTTCACCTGAAACTGCGCTGCGTTTGCCCGGGGTAATTTTTGGCGCGCTCACGGTCGTCCTCATCTACCTGCTCGCCGCGGAATTGTTTGGCGCCGAGGTTGGACTAATCGCGGCAGCATTGTGGGCATTCGATCCCAGCGCGATAGGCCTGAATCGCATCGCCAAGGAAGATACTTTCCTGCTCTTCTTCTTTCTTCTGGCCAACGTCTTCTGGTTGCGCGGACAACGCGTGGCCGAAAGCCAACCGGAGCGAAACCCTGAAAAGTATTACTGGGCAACCGGCGCCGCGTTTGGCGCCATGCTGGCTTCGAAGTATCTGCCGCAGGCGCTTACGATAAGCATAAGTTACTACTGGCTGTTTCAGGGAATTCCATCTGCCCGCTGGCGGATGGGCAAGAGACGCTTTCTGATCTTTTTCGCGGTGATGGGCCTAACTTTCATCCTGCTGAACCTCACTATTCTAATGCCCGCAACCTGGCGGCAGATGTTTAGCTTCGCCGGCCAAAAACTGGTGGGCCATGACGCCTACGAGTTTATGGGCCAACTCTACGGTCACAAGATGACGTATTGGCTAAAGGGAATACCCTGGTATTTCTATCACGTGTTCGTTGCAGTCAAACTGCCTGTGCTCACTGTGGCTGGGTTTGTGATCGGATTGCCGCTGCTTTTCCGCCGCAAGCTGGGCGACGGTCGCTACTTCATTCTCTTGTGGTTGTTTCTGTGGATGATGACGTTCAGCTTCACAGGTGGAAAGTTCACACGCTATTTCACTCTTGCCCTGCCGGCGGTGTTGATTACCTCGGCGCTTGGAGTTCAGTTTGCGAGTTCCTGGATTGCACGCTTTTTGTGTCGACTATTGGCCACGCATTCGCCGGCGATTTATGTGCGTGCCGGCCTGGCGTTGTTTGTCATACTTGGCGGTGTGACTGCGGCGGTTGATGCAGGGCCACACTTCCGCCTGTACACAAATGAATTCGGAGGCGGTTTAGCGAAAGCTGGATTCTACTTCCCGCATGATGAGTTTTACGACGCGAGTATGCGTGATGCAATGTCTGAAATAGCGAAACGCGCGAGACCGGGAGCGAAGGTAGCGAGCGAGACTCCAACAGTTGCTGCTTATTATGCTGGGCGGGCTAATCGCTGGGACTTGGTTTCCGTCATAGTTTCCGACCCGGCAGCCTTGAAGGAGCTCAACGAAGGCGATTTTGTAATCGATGCCAGGGGGCGGCGCTATTTTAGTAACGAGTTGGTGTTGGCAAAGTTGAGAGAGACCAGCGCTCCCGCGTTTCAGTTTTCACTCGGCGCCGTGCCGTCTGCTTCGGTCCATGAACTGGATCAAAAATCGCGCAGCGCTATCGTTGAAGTTGCCAACCGGTTGCCGCGGTTAGGCCAACAGATGCGTCCCGTCGTCCACCACTCCGCCACGCCTTAATTCAGCGCTCCTTACAGAACCGAGCGCGGTAGCGCCGGATGCCAACATCCCCTTTGATTCGCGTTGCGGTATGAAGTCAGTACCACCTCGCGATAGAGGCCGTGTGAAAACTCAGGTACGCCGAATAACGCTGAAAGCGTTCGCGAATTCCAGCCCAGGGTTTGCTTTGAAACCCTGGGTTCAAGACGTTCCAAGAGATTCTTCGCAACTCTGAAGGAGTTGCGCTGCTTTGCGGATGGCGATTGGCGAGGCAACTCCTTCAGAGTTGCGTCTTCTAAAAATGAATGCTTCGTTCCCAGGGTTGCCAAAGCGCAACCCTGGG
>JBGTCM010000260.1:0-3346 GCA_041748795.1 Pyrinomonadaceae bacterium | reverse complement strand
GAAGCGATTAACGTCGGCCATGCGCGCACGGTATTCGGGCACGATCTCGTCAAAGTATTGCCGCTGGTAAGGCGTCGGCGCTGCATTGGTGCTGTCGACCCCAAAGAAAAGATTGCCAATCCTGTTGGAGACCTGCGTTCTGCCTCCAATGCCAAGACCTTCCGATCGTCGCGCCAGACGATCCTTCAGTGCCTCCACCTGCTTAAGATAATCCTCCAGGGCTTTCATCAACTCCTTGTCCGGTTCCTTGTTGAGGTTTCTCATAGTGGTTTGCGTGTTCTTGAGTTGGGCCTCAATGCTGTCGAGAAAACGCAACCCGCTGTTAACTGCAGACTGCATGTCCCGAAGCTTGAGCTGCATCTCCAGTTGAGACTGTAAATCCGAAAGCGGCACATTGACTGTGGGATCAAGACGCACCTCAACCGGCTGTTCAAAAGTTTTGTCACCAAGCGTGAGCTTGACTCTATAGGAGCCGGGCAAGACGTGTGGTCCGCGCGGCGGACCGGTAAATGCCGTCTCTTCGGCGCTGGGAGGACTCCGCACTTCTGCGCCACCGAACCTAAGATTCCAGGTAACGCGGTTCAGCCCCTTTTCCTTCGCCGGTCGTTCGAGGTCCTGCACCAGTTTTCCCGCCTGATCGAAAATCTGCAGCTTGAAAGTTGTCTTATCGTCTGGTTTGTCCTTCAAGTAATAGCTTATCAAAGCGCCATAAGGCGGATTGGGTCCCGTAAACAACTTGTCGCCGATTCCGTAACGCGTAAAACGAGTGGCAAATCGCAAAGCCGGGCGCACGGCAAACAAATGCGCGTTGCTGCCAAGGATTGCCGGTGTCATGCGCTGGATAGGCGTCGCGTCGTCGTAGATAAAGACACTGCGACCATGCGTGGCCAGGATCAGATCGTTTTCACGCGGGTGGACCACGATGTCGTGCACAGAAACATGGGGCAGGTTTTTGAGATTGAGTGGAATCCACTCCCTGCCTCCGCTGTAAGAAGCAAACAGACCCAATTCAGTGCCGGCGTAAATCAGGCTGGGATTCGTGGGATCTTCACGCACTACCTGCACGTAAGCTTTTGGAGGTAAATTTCCCGCGACCGCGTTCCAACTCTTGCCGCCATCTGTTGTCTTAAAGATGTATGGACGAAAATCGTCGAACATATGGCGGTCGAAAGACACGTAGGCCGTCTGCGCGTTGGTCCGTGACGGCTCCACGTGTGAGACAGGAGAATTTGCCGCAAGACCCCGAACATTCTTAATAAGGTTGGTCCAGGTCTTTCCGTCGTCAGTAGTCAACTGAAGATTGCCATCGTCAGTGCCGGCCCAGATTTGTCCCTTTTGTACAGGCGATTCCCCGAGACTGATTATGGTCGAATAATATTCGGCGGTCGTATTTTCTATGGAAACAGGACCACCAGCGTCTTTAACCTTCTCAGGATCGTTAGTCGTCAGCTCCTGGCTGATCTGTGCCCAGGTCTTTCCAAAGTCGTTGGATTTGAAAACCACATTTCCGCCGAAGTAGAGGGTGTTCTTGTCATGCGGCGAAAGCAGAATCGGAGAGTTCCAGTTGAAGCGATATTTCTCGCCGGCCGCTGGGCCGCCACCACTTCCGCGTCCCCACGGATTGACGGCCTGCTGTTCGCGGGAGCGCAAATCGGTGCGCAAAATATTTCCCCCCTGCGATTCTGAAATATAGAGCTCCGGATCGTCGGCACTGTTAATGACGTAGAAACCGTCACCAAAACTGACCATACGCCAATCGTCGTTCATGATTCCCGCTGGTTCACGCGTGCGGCTGGGGCCTGTCCAGGCGCCATTGTCCTGGAGGCCGCCCATGACGTAATAAAACGGCTGACGATTGTCGGCATGAATCTGATAAAACTGCGCCAGAGGAATGTTGTAGACCGGCTCCCACGTCTCGGCTCCGTCGTAAGTCACCGCGATGCCCCCGTCGTTTCCCTGCCAGATACGTTTCGGATTTTTCGGATCTTGCCAAAACGCATGAAAGTCTATGTGAGTGCTCCTGGTTATCGAGCGAAACGAGCGACCTCCATCGATTGACTCGAAGAGGGTGGAGGCAACGGCGTAGACATGATTTTCGTTGAGGGGATTGACTCGTACTCGAGTGTAATAGAAACCACGCGAGACGATTTGGGCATTTCTTGAGACCTGCCTGAAAGTCTCACCTCGATCGTCTGAGCGATACAGGGTCCCTTCCTTGGTTTCCATGATCGCGTACACAACATTCGGATTGCTCGGCGCCGCACGAACGCCGATTCTGCCAATTAACTTTGGCAACCCGTTTGTCAGTTTGTTCCACGTTCGCCCGCCGTCAACAGACTTATACAGTCCTCCCTTTTCGCTTCCGCTACGATGTGTCCAGGGCTTCCGCTCAAAACTCCACATACCGGCGTAAAGGATGTTTGGGTTCGTAGAATCCATCTCCAAATCAGAAACCCCGTGCTCCCTGTCAATGTAGAGTGTCCTGGTCCAGGTCTTACCGCCGTCGGTGGTCATAAACACGCCGCGATTCTCATTCGGTCCAAAAGCATGGCCCAACGCGCCGACGTAAACGATGTCGGGATTTTGCGGATGGATAGAGATGGCGGAGATTCGTTCAGTGTCTTTCAACCCCATGTTTTGCCAATTCTTGCCGCCATCGGTCGATTTGTAGACTCCGTCGCCGAACGAGATGCTGTTTCTGGTTTTTGATTCGCCCGTCCCCACCCAGATCACTTCAGGATTGCTGGGAGCCAGGGCGATGTCGCCGATTGAGAGCGTGCCCTGGCGTTCAAAAATCGGCTTCCATGTGACGCCGCCGTTTACAGTTTTCCACAAACCGCCTGAGGCTGACGCTACGTAAGCGATGTTGGGATTACCTGGAATGCCCTCAATATCTGCAATGCGTCCGCCCATGATTGCCGGTCCGATGCTTCGCCATTCCAGACGCTCAAACGCTCTTTCAAACGGTGACTTCGAAGTCTCGGTTGCTTGAGCGGCGTCTGCCTGAGGACTGGGAGAAGGCGTTGCCGCAAGCTCCTGTGTACGCGCAGACCCAACGGTTAAGCTCAAGAGGAAAACCAATAGACAGAAACTACGGACGGGTTTCAACGGGAACATGCGGTGTCTCCTGGGTTGTTGGCCCGAAGGGCCGAGAGTGAATAGCCACGCCCGTGAGGGCGTGGTTACCGGCACATATATGTATAGGCCCGAGGGGCCGACATTAACCTCAGTTTCTGTCGCCGCTTCGCGCCTCAGACATCTAATTCGCTCTGGTCCACGCCCTCACGGACGTGGCTACTGACTGACGGCCCCTTCGGGCCTGCCCGCCCTTCAGGCTTAAAGGACT